>CALKFX010000165.1 GCA_938084875.1 uncultured Flavobacteriales bacterium
TAGAAAAGAAGAATTCAAGGACTTTTGCCAAAGTAACAATACTTAATGCAGTACCAGAAAAAACTGAAACTAAAAACTTAAGATGAGTATGTTCAATAAAGTTCTTAAAGTTTCCAGACAACAAAAGCTTAACAGCCTTGAGATCAAAGGATTTTAAGGAATTGATTAATTGCTCGTATATACCTGTTACTAAAGCTATTGTTCCACCAGAAATACCAGGAATAACATTAGCTGCTCCCATTCCAAAACCTTTAAGAAGTAAAATTAAATAACGTTTCATTAAATTGAAATTGCTTGGTATCCCCCCTCTAAATTGAGATAGTTTTTCTTGTATAAATCATTTAATATTAAAAAATTCAAAATACTTTCTGATCTTTTACCAGAACCACAATGAAAAATAACAGGACGATCTGAGGGAAGTTCATTTAATCTTTCTACTATTTCTCCAATTGGAATGTGGATTGAATAATCTACTTTTCCATCAATTTCTAATTCATAATTCTCTCTTAGGTCTATAAGGAGAAACTCTGATTTGTTTTGCAATAGCAAATCTAAATCCCTTGGTGAAATTCTATTTAAATTCATAACAGCTAATTAAATTACGTTGGCTTTCTTTTTTTAATAATATCTTTTGGAAGGAAATTAAAAAAAGTATCTCCTCTCAACCCTTGTCTAAGTGTTTCTAAAGGCAAAACATCAGAAGGAGATATATTTCCTAAATTAACATTTTGATCAAATAAATTTACAAACCAAGTCTGCTGCTTTTTTGAAGGTGCCTCCCATAGTATTTTTTTGGGATCAATCTTAGAAATTATCATATTGATAAGCATAGTGTGCGGTTTTCCATTTGGTCTAAAAATACCTACAGATCCGCTTTCTCTACCCTCAGCAATAACTTTCCATGAACCAGCTTTTAGTTCTTCTGACATCATTTTAATCCATTTTGCAGGACTTATTAAAATACCTTCTTCTTTTGAGCCAACTTCGCTCAATACAGTATAATTCTTAGCATATTTATAAATTAATTCACACTTTTCATCGTGTTCTAAGATTATTGATCCATCTGAAATTTCTATAGTTTCGATACCAAAATTATCTACAATTTTGAAATAGTCCTCTTCTTGGTCTCTTGCATAATACAATTCAAACATGGTTCCACCAAAATATGGCTTAACACCAACTTGGTTCATCAAAGAAATTTTTTCTTGGATATTGTTCGAGACTATTGAGGTACCAAATCCAAATTTTATAATATCGGTAAAGCTTGCACTAGTAGATAAGAAATCTTCCATTTGTCTAGTGCTTAAACCCTTGTCCATCATCATGGTAAGGCCAGTATCTCTAGGATTAGTAGTTCGTTCTGGAATATGAGATAATATCATTTTTTGGAATTATCTATGTAGGGCTGAAAAAATTGATTCATCTCCTCAACTTGTAAAACTTCAGGATAAATGTCAATTAGTTTTTTGAAAGTATTTTTATCTGAGTTTTGCATTTCTGAAAGACCGCTTTTAGCCTCTGATAGATTTCCAGTTGAGATTTGCATTGCCACAAGTCTAAGTTTTAAATCTTCTTTATTACCGTTGGATTTAATTGCTTTTTTAACTTCTTTAATTGCAGTAGACTTTGACGTGTTGTCGAACAAAAAATTGGAATAATCTATCCACGCATCTATATTTTTAGGATCTAATTGGATTACTTTTTTAAAAGCCAATTCTGCTTCAGAATTTTTATTGAGTTTGGCAAGAATTTCTGCATATAAATACCAATAGTCAGGATTTTCAACATCTAAATCAATTGCCTTTTTTATAAACTTAATTGCTTGAATAGGTTGATTATTTAAATCTCTAACTACACCAATGCCTAACCAAGACTCAGGAAGAGAATCGTCAATTTCTATACTTTTTTCATAAAACATAAGTGCTTTTGAATAATCTCCGATTTTCTCATAACATTCGCCAATACTACAATAGGCATATGCGTGAGGACGATCATAAATAAACGAATCATTAAATGAATCAATCGCTTTTTGATATTCTTTTAAATGAATGAAACTATTAGCTTTTCCGTAGTGAGCAGCAGTAAATTCCTCATTAATTACCAGACACATCTCATAAGCAAAAATTGCTTCCTTCCAGTCTTCGTTAACATTATATATAGTTGCTAAATTGAACCAAGCTATATGACTGTAAGGGTTGCCATCTATCACTTCCTTAAAATAATTTACAGATTCTTGAAATTTGCCAGACTCATGGTAGGCAACTCCCAATTCCATCATAACAGTCTCGTCATTTGGTTTGAAAATTAAGATTTGTTTTAAAACTTTGATTGCAGAATCAAATTTTCCTAGTTGGGTATACTCATAAGACAAATCGTGTAAATAATCGTTGTATGATGAGTCTAAAGAGATAAGATTGTGAGCACGGTTCAAATATTTTATAGCATATGGTTTATTTCCCATAAGTGAATACAGTCTGCCAAGTCCAAGAACAACATCAATATTATTTGGGTGAAATTTATTTAAATTATTTAGAGTCTTGAGAGATTCATCAAACCTTTGGGATGAATTGAGGAATTCAATTTTAATTAATGTAAGTGCCAAGTCGATAGGATATTGTTCAAGTGCAATCTCAAGCGCTTTTTTTGCTTTTTTTTTAAAATCAAGTTCTAAATAGTATTCTATGATTAGTTCAAAGTCTTCAACATCAAAAAAAGTAAAGGTTTCACCTTTTATCATTGATTCGAAAAGAGCAACCTTCTCAACAGCGTCATTATTTGGGTTAGAATCTAAAAGCATATAAATATTTTCACTTACTAACAAATATACCTTATAAATTTTCTTGAAAAAATAATGAGCAAACCTTTTTTAAACAAAAAAAAAACCATATTTAAAAATAAAGTTGGATGTATGGAAAAAATCAATAAATAGTTGATGATTTAGGGTTCAATATTTTATCTTCGAATCGATAAAAATTTATTTGCTATGACTTTAATAAAATCTATTTCTGGAATAAGAGGAACAATTGGAGGGAATCCAAGTCAAAATCTTACTCCTATTGATATTGTGGAATCAATTTCTGCTTATGGTTCTTGGCTGAAGACCAACCTTAAAAACAAAAAGCTTAAAGTTGTTGTAGGAAGAGATGCTAGACTTTCAGGAGAAATGGTAGAAAATATTTGTATTGGTACTCTTCAGGCAATGGGTATTGATGTAGTAAATATTGGATTATCTACCACACCTACTGTAGAGATTGCTGTTCCTTTAGAAAATGCAGATGGAGGAATTATCCTAACTGCTAGCCACAATCCAAAACAATGGAATGCTCTAAAACTTCTTAATAATAAAGGTGAATTTATAAGTGAAAAAGATGGAAAACAACTCTTAAGTGTTATAGAAAAAAATCAATTTTCATTCGCTAGTGTAGATGAACTTGGTAAAGTTACTTTTAAAGACAATTATATTGATGAACACATTAATAAAGTATTAGAACTTAAACATGTAGATGTTAATGCCATTAAAGAAGCTGAATTTTCTGTTGTTATTGATGCAGTTAACAGCACTGGTGGAATAGTAATTCCTAAATTGTTAAAAGCATTAAAATGTAAAGAAATTACTGAATTATATTGTACTCCAAATGGAGAGTTTCCTCATAATCCAGAACCTCTAGCTGAGCACCTTGTAGACCTTAGTAATACGGTAAAAGAAAAAAATGCAGATCTTGGTATTGTAGTAGATCCGGATGTTGATCGCTTGGCTTTTGTTTGTGAAAACGGAGAAGTTTTTGGTGAGGAATATACATTAGTTGCAGTTGCAGACCATATTACAGGAAAAAAACCTGGAAATAGTGTTTCTAATTTATCTTCAACAAGAGCTCTTGCAGATGTAACCATTAAAAATGGTGGTAAATATTATTCCTCTGCAGTAGGAGAAGTCAACGTTGTTAAAATGATGAAAGAAAAAAATGCTGTGATCGGTGGAGAAGGTAATGGAGGAGTTATATTTCCCGAATTACACTACGGGAGAGATGCTCTTGTGGGCATAGCCTTATTTTTAACGTATTTGGCAAATAAAAAATTAAATATGAGTGATCTTAAAAGTTCATTTCCTCAATATACTATTAGTAAAAACAAACTCGCTTTAACAAACAGCACCAATATAGACTTACTACTAGAGAAAATTTCTAATAAATATAAAACTGTAAAGCAAAATAGAATTGATGGTCTAAAATTAGAGTTTGAGAACGAGTGGGTCCACATGAGAAAATCAAATACAGAACCAATTATTCGAATTTATGCAGAAAGTCAAAATCAAAAATCTGCTCACAATCTAGGCGAAAGATTTGTTGAAGAACTAAAAAGTTTGATTTAATTATATTTGAATATTATTATGAAAGTCTACTTAGATAACGCAGCCACAACATCAATTGCTAAAGAGGTTATTACAGAAATCCAACCTTATCTATCTACTTATTTTGGAAATCCATCTAGCACACACTCTTTTGGAAGAAAAACCAAAAATGCTATAGAAATAAGCAGAAAAAAAATTGCTGACTTTATCAATGCCGATAATAGTGAAATAATTTTCACTTCCGGTGGTACTGAAGCTGATAATATGGCCATTAGACGAGCCGTTATAGATTTGAATGTAAAAAGAATAATAACCTCCAAAATTGAACACCATGCTGTTGGACATACTGCGGAAAATTTAAAAGACTCACATAACATAGAAGTTGTCTATTTAACAACCGATAAAAAAGGAAATCCATCTATTGAGCAATTAAAAGAACTTTTAAAAAAAGATGTTAAAACATTAGTTTCCTTAATGCATGCAAATAACGAAATTGGGACTTTACTTCCGATAGAAGAAGTTTCTTTGCTGTGTAATAAATATGAAAATGTATATTTTCACTCAGACACCGTTCAAACAATGGGTCATTATTCGTTTGATGTTAAAAAGTTAAAAATTGATTTTTTGGTTTGTTCTGCCCATAAATTTCACGGTCCAAAAGGTATAGGTTTTCTTTATGTGAATAAAAACCTTCATTTAAACCCAATTATAACTGGTGGATCTCAAGAAAGAAATCATAGAGGAGGAACAGAAAATCTATATGGAATTATTGGATTAGCAAAAGCCATGGAGTTGGCTTTTTCTGATTTAGAAAACCATCAAAAACATGTAGAAGAACTTAAATATTACATGAAAGAAGAATTATATAAAATGGATTCCAGAATTATATTTAATGGGGAAACTGATCCAAATAAAAGTTTGTATACCGTACTAAGTGTAGGCTTTCCCAAAGATATTTGTAATTCTATGTTGCTATTTAGTTTAGATATCTTTGGAATTGCTGCTTCTGGCGGAAGTGCTTGTTCCTCGGGGTCAACCAAAGGCTCTCATGTTCTAGCAGAACTTCCTTTTCTGGAAAACTTTCAAACTGTAAGATTCTCGCTTTGTAGATACAATACTATTGAAGAAGTTGATTACACATTGGATAAAATAAAATCTATTGTACTAAAAGGAAAATAATATGCAAGTTACCATAACTGGATCGGGAACATCTCAAGGGGTACCAGTAATTGGTTGTGATTGTAAAGTTTGTAAATCAAACGATAGTAAAGACAAAAGATTTAGATGTTCTGTTCATATTTCCTACAAAGGAAAATCTATTGTTATAGATACAGGACCAGATTTTCGCCAACAAATGTTGAATTCGGAAATAAAATCGTTAGATGCAGTGCTATTTACCCACGAACATAAAGATCATGTTGCTGGCCTAGACGATGTAAGACCTTTTAACTTTTCTCAAAAAAAACCCATAGATATATATTGTACAGACCATGTTTTTAATTCATTGAAAAGAGAGTTTCATTATATTTTCGATCCTAAATTTCAATATCCAGGAATTCCTAAAATAAATAGATATTCTATTAAAAAAAATGAAAATATTTCAATTGCTGATATTGATATTGAACCTATTGAAGTAATGCATTATAAATTACCTGTTTTAGGATTTAAAATTGATGGGTTTGCATACATAACAGATGCAAAAACAATTGAAGACTCTCAGAAGAGCAAACTGTATAATCTAGATGTCTTGGTAATTAATGCGCTAAGGATAAAGCAACACATTTCACATTTCAATTTGGAGGAGGCAATAGAGTTAATAAAAGAACTAAAGCCAAAAAAAGCAATACTTACCCACATATCTCATTTTATGGGTATCCATCAAGAGGTTCAAAAAAAACTACCTGAAAATATTTATTTAGCATATGATGGACTTCAAATTAAATTAAATCAATAGGAATGCGAATAGATATAATATCAGCGGTTCCCTCACTTCTTGAAAGCCCATTTAATGACTCTATTTTAAAAAGAGCAAAAGAAAAAAAATTAGTAGATATAAAAATTCATAATCTTAGAGATTATTCAACCAACAAACAAAAAAGTATAGACGATTATGCTTTTGGTGGTGGTGCAGGAATGGTTTTAAGCATAGAACCATTTGCCAAATGTTTAAATGAATTAAAAGAAAATAGAAATTACGATGAAGTCATCTTCATGACACCAGACGGAGAAAAACTAAAACAAAGTGATGCTAACCAACTTTCTCTTAATAAAAATATAATTATTCTTTGCGGGCACTATAAAGGAATAGACCAAAGGATAAGAGATTACTTAATTACTAAAGAAATATCGATTGGAGATTATGTGCTCTCTGGAGGAGAGTTACCTGCAGCTGTGCTTTGTGATGCCATAATAAGACTTATTCCTGGAGTTTTAAATAATGAAACTTCTGCTCTTACAGACTCATTTCAAGATGATTTACTTGCACCACCAGTATATACAAGGCCAGCTAAGTTCAACGAATGGGAAGTACCTGAAATATTAACTTCTGGAAACCTTAAAGCAATTGAAAAATGGAGAGAAGAAAAAGCCATAGAGAACACCAAAAAACGAAGACCATATCTAGGGGAAAATAAAAAGGAATAAAATTATAAGTTCTCATTTAATAAAATATTAAATATTCTTTGTAATATTGCAGGCCTTAAATCAAGACTCATGGATATAATTAAAGAAATTTCGAATGAACTTAACGAATCGAAGCAGTGGCCTTCTTTTAGTTCTGGCGATACGATAACTGTTACCTACAAGATTAAAGAAGGTAGTAAGGAGAGATTGCAATCATTTCAAGGAACTGTTATCCAAAGAAGAGGTTCGGGATCAACAGAAACTTTTACAATTAGAAAAATGTCAGGTGGTACAGGAGTTGAAAGAATATTTCCACTTGGATCTCCTTTTTTAGAAAAAATTGTGGTAAATAAAGAAGGTTCTGTAAGAAGATCCAGATTATTTTACCTAAGAGAAAGAACTGGGAAATCTGCTAGAATTAAAGAAAAGAAATACTTTTCAAAGAAAAAATAGTTCTTACATCCTTTCAGGCATTTCAATACCTAAAATTTTCATTCCCTTTTCAATTATTTCTGCAACTAGTTTAGACATTTGAATTCTAAAGTTACGGAGTGAATCTTCCCTTTCTGTTATTATAGGATGATCTTGGTAAAAGGAATTATAAGATTTGACTAAACTATATAAGTAATTAGCCAATAAATAGGGAGATAGCTCTTTGGCAGATTGGGCTAAGACATCTGCAAAATTTGAAATGCATTTTAATACTTCTAGTTCTTTAGGATTTAATTTTAAGTTTTCAATACTAAATGCGTTATTCAAATCTTCGTACTTATTTAATAAACTCATGATTCTAACGAAAGTATATTGAATAAAAGGACCAGTATGTCCAGAAAGATCTATAGTTTCTTTTGGATTAAAAGACATTTTCTTTTTTGGATCTACTTTTAAAAGAAAATATTTCAATCCAGAATTACCAATCTTTTTACAGATGTCCAAAATTTCATCCTCAGATAATTCTTCTAAAAAGCCCCTTTCCGATGTTAAAGATTTTGCTTCATTTATTACAGAATTTAGTAATTCATCTGCGTCTACTACTGTGCCTTCTCTAGATTTCATTTTACCCTCTGGAAGTTCAACCATCCCATAGGAAAGATGAAAACAGTTGGAAGCCCAACTATAATTTAATTTATTTAAAATATTGAATAGTACTTTGAAATGGTGGTTTTGTTCATTTCCAACAGTGTAAATAATTCCCGATAGATTTGGATAATCATTATATCTTTGAACGGCAGTTCCAATGTCTTGTGTCATATATACGGATGTACCATCTGAACGAACTAATAATTTGTCATCTAGACTATCGTCAGAGAAGCTAATCCAAATTGAACCATCTTCCTTAGAATAAAAAATACCATTTTCAACACCTTGTTGAACCACTTCTTTTCCTAAACGATAGGTTTCTGATTCGTAATAAAGATGATCAAATTTCACATTTAAGTCTTTGTATGTTTTATCAAAACCACTGTATACCCATTGATTCATTTTTTCCCACAAAGCTCTTACCTTGGGATCTTCATTTTCCCATAACAAAAGCATTTTTTGAGCCTCTAATAAAATAGGTGCTTTTAGTTTTGCATCTTTTTCAGACAACCCACTATCAATTAATTCTTTTATCTCTTGTTTGTAAACCTTATCAAAAATAACATAGTACTTTCCAACCAGATGATCACCTTTCAGATTAGTAGACATTGGAGTTTCTCCATTACCAAATTTTTTCCACGCAACCATAGATTTACAAATATGAATCCCTCTATCATTGACAATTTGAGTTTTAACTACTTTGTGACCAGCTGCTTTTAAAAGAGAAACTACACTATCCCCTAAAAAAATATTTCTTAAATGCCCCAAATGTAGCGGCTTATTAGTATTTGGAGAAGAATATTCTACCATGTAAAGTACACCAGAGGGATTAGAAACAAAGCCATAATTATCTTCTTGTAACCAACCTTTAAAAAAAGTGAGCCAATATTTTTGCTTTATTTTAAGATTTAAGAATCCTTTGACAACATTAAAGTCATCAAAATAATTTTCATTTTCAAGCAAATAATCCCCAATAAATTCAGCTGTTTTTTCAGGTGATTTTTTACTCAGCTTAAGTAAAGAAAAAACTACCAACGTTAAATCTCCATCAAAATCTTTCTTTGTGTTTTCAATAACAATTAAATCTTGGATATTATCACCTTCAAATAAAGTATTTACTGCTGTAACAATAGACTTTTTAATTGTAGAAAAATTGATCATAAAAATTACTTGGTTTAAAATTAAGCTATGGACAAAGTTACTTGTTATTTCTTGGGGATTTATTTCTCAAATATTTTTTTATACTTTTCTATCTTAGGCTGAATTACAAATTGACAATAACCTTGACTTTTATTATTGTTATAGTAATTATGGTGGTAATCTTCTGCAGGATAAAAAATATCAATTTTCTCAACTTGAGTAACTATAGGTTGGTCCCATACTTTTTCGGTTATTAATTCTTCCTTGAATTTTAAAACCTCAACTTTGTGAGAATCTTTAACAAAGAAAATAGCAGACCTATATTGAGTTCCAATATCATTGCCTTGTCTGTTTAAAGTTGTTGGATCATGGGTTTTCCAAAAAACTTCTAAAAGATGAGCTAAATCAACTATGGATGGATTAAATACAATTTTAGCAACTTCAGCATGTCCAGTTTTTCCGGAGCAAACTTCATTGTAAGTTGGGTTTTTAATTGTACCTCCACAGTAGCCTGGAGTTACCTCTTCAACTCCATTTACTTGCTGAAAGATTGCCTCAACACACCAAAAACAACCAGCGCCAAAATAAATCGTATCTAAATGTTCATTTTGCATATCCAAACTTTTTAAATCATTGTTATTATTTCCAAGACAATTATAAAATGGTAAAAATATTAATAAATATAGGCATCTAAACAATGTTGATTTCATAAATTATATATTTAAATGAAATTAACTATTCTAAGACAAAGAAATCAATTTGATGAAGAAAATTGGCATTATTTCTGACACACATAGTTTTTGGGACGACTCATTTGATAAATATTTTTCAAATTGTGATGAAATTTGGCACGCTGGAGACATCGGCGATTTAAAAATCACAGATAAGCTTAGTGAAATTGCTCCTCTTAAAGGAGTTTATGGGAATATAGATAACAATAGAATAAGACAAGAATTTCCATTAAATCAATATATAGAGTATGGAAATCACAAAGTTCTAATGACTCATATCGGAGGAAAACCTTACAATTATTACAAAAACTCCAAACAAGAAATTGAAAAATTCAAGCCAACTATTTTTGTTTGTGGACATTCTCATATATGTAGAGTGATTAATGATAAAAAATACAATATGCTATATATAAACCCGGGAGCAGCAGGGATTGTAGGGTTCCATAAAGTAAGAACAATAGTTAGGTTTGAACTTCACATGGAAACCATAAAGAATTTAGAAGTAATAGAATTAAAAAAAAGAAAGGATTTATCTAAGTCTATCCAAAGAGTTAACTAATTTCTCATCTTTCTTAATAGCTCTATTGGCAAGAAAAATGATTGGTAAAGAAGCTACTAAAAGATACATGCTAAAAGTATAATTAATTGTCTGTAAAGAATTATTTTCATTTCCTAATAAAAATTCCTCGGCACTTGACACTTCTAAAAACATATAGACAAGAGTAATTAAAACAAAAAAGTAAGAAAGCATGCCATATCTTAACTGCTTCTGTCTTTTCTTAAAATTGACCAACATTAAGATTCCGAAAGCAACAGCTACTAAATAACCAGAATAAAATGGATAAACTTTAAATCCTTCTAAAGAAGATTTACTTTCCCACCCTGTTGGATAAAAATCATAAGTAGATTGACCTTCTAAAACTATGGAAGCAAATGGAAGAAAAGAGGCTGTAAATAAAACAGCGCAAAACAGTATTATATAGATAGTTTGTATTCTTTGAAGCATAAAAATTAAAATTTAAGATTTATTATTTGTAAAAATAGTTATTAAGATCAATGCAAAAAATTTTTTTAAATAAGATACTTTATTATATTTGGCATGTCTATCGACAAAATTCCACTTAATTTCTTAAGAAAAAATTTAAAAAACAATTTACCCCTTTTAAACTAATCTTCCATAGATGTACGATATTGAAAAATTAAATAATAAGAAAGTTACTGAACTTAGAGAAATTGCAGAAAAATTAAATATTTCTAAAGCAGATAAACTTAAAAAACAAGAGTTAGTATATAAAATTCTAGACGAACAAGCTCTTAAACCGTCATCAGAAAATAACAAAAAAGAAACTACTTCGCAAAAGTTAGAGTCAACTAACACTGCTGTAAAAAAGTCTGAAAGAACAACAGAGCCTAGAAAAAAGCCTGTACATTCTAACGATAGAAACAGCACTAGAAACAGCGATAGAAATAAGGACAGAAGCAACGATAGAAACAACGACAGAAGCAACGATAGAAACAACGACAGAAATAACGATAGGAACAACGACAGGAATAACGATAGGAACAAGGATAGAAACAACGATAGGAATAAGGATAGAAATAATGAAAGAAATAATAAACGTGAGGATTACGAATATGATTTTGCAGGAATTATAATTAGCGAAGGTGTATTAGAGTTAATGCAAGATGGCTACGGATTTTTAAGATCGGCTGATTATCATTATTTATCCTCCCCAGATGATGTATATGTATCTCAATCTCAAGTTAAATTTTTCGGTCTTAAAACTGGAGATACTATAAAAGGAACAGTAAGACCTCCTAAATTTGGTGAAAGGTACTTTCCATTGGTTGAAGTTGAAAAAATTAACGGAAGAGATCCAGAATTCATTAGAGATAGAGTGCCTTTTGAATCCTTAACCCCTTTATTCCCATCTGAAAAATTCAACTTAACTGGACACAGCCAAGAATCTATTTCTACTAGAGTTATGGATTTATTTTCTCCTATTGGTAAAGGACAAAGAGGAATGATTGTAGCCCAACCTAAAACTGGAAAAACTGTCTTACTTAAAGATGTAGCTAATGCTATTGCTGCCAACCACCCAGAGACCTATTTAATGGTTTTATTGATTGATGAAAGACCAGAAGAAGTTACCGACATGCAAAGAAGTGTAAAAGCGGAAGTTATTGCCTCTACATTTGACGAACCAGCAGACAGACATGTAAAAGTAGCCAATATAGTTCTTCAGAAAGCTAAAAGATTAGTGGAATGTGGTCATGATGTTTGTATTCTTTTAGATTCTATCACCAGACTTGCGAGAGCATATAACACGGTAATGCCTGCTTCAGGAAAAGTATTAACAGGTGGTGTTGATGCCAATGCGCTTCATAAACCAAAAAGATTTTTTGGAGCTGCAAGAAAAATTGAAAACGGAGGGTCACTAACTATTTTAGCAACAGCACTTACAGAAACTGGGTCTAAAATGGATGAAGTAATTTTCGAAGAGTTTAAAGGAACTGGTAATATGGAATTACAGTTGGATAGAAAAATATCCAATAGAAGAATTTTCCCAGCTATAGATATACTTACATCTGGAACAAGGAGAGAAGATCTATTAATGGATAAAGAAACCTTACAAAGAGTTTGGATTCTTAGAAAACATTTAGCGGATATGAACCCAATAGAAGCTATGGAATTTATAAAAGATAGACTTAGATCCTCTAAATCAAATGAAGAGTTCTTGGTATCTATGAATGGATAATGTTTAAGTACATAAAAACTTCTTTTATTGCCATTATTATTTCGCTATTATACGAATTAATAATTCATCAATCTAATCTAGAAATTGATTTTCAACTGAGCTTAATTAGCTTTATTTTTCATTCCTTAAATCTAATTATAACTGTTGTGTTAGCTGTAAATTATCAAAACCCAACAACATCTAGAATAGATAACTTAAAAAAGGGAATTTTAATAAGCATTGTATTCTCCTTTTCTATAAGTTTTTATTTCTACAGTTACCACAAGTGGATAAATCCGGAGTTTTTAGAAAATAAAAAAAAATCACTAATCGAACTCTCGGAAAATCCTGAAACTTTACGACAAGCAAAATTGAATATAGATTCAAATCCAGACTTTTACAATGGGAAATCTGCACAAGATCTGTTAGAAATGCAGCAAGAAAACATTAATGATATATTAAAACCAAGTAAAGTATTTCCAATTAGTTTGTTTTCATTTTTATTTTTAGGAATGATATCTACCTTAATAATAAGTATTTTGACGAATTTATTTCAAAATAAAACTTAAATTATCTTATTGGCTAAACTATCGAAATCCAAGCCGTCAAAATTACCACTGCTCATCATTAAAAGATTAGAATTATCCCAATGTTCTGAAAACAATTGATTTTGTAAATCCTTAGATGAAGTAAAAACTTTAAGGTTAGGAGTTCCAAAAGCATTATAAACGTCTTGCTCTGTAATATTGTCAAGTCTTTTATGCTTAATTGTTTCAATATTGTAATAAACGTAAGCTATATCGGCTGCAAGCATACTTTTAGAATATAATTTCAGAAACTCTGCGTTCAAACTACTAAAAGTATGTAGTTCCATACAGGCAACTAATTTTCTATCTGGAAATTGATTTTTTAATGCGTTGGTTGTTGCCTTTAATTTAGATGGTGAATGAGCAAAATCTTTATAAAATGCTGAATGATCATTGGCTTTCACCAATTCCATTCTTTTAGATGCCCCTTTAAAATCGGACACAGATTGATAAAAGTTTATTTTATCAATTCCAATTTTCTCACATACTAACTGAGCAGCTTTTAAATTTTGAAGATTATGAACTCCAAAAATTTCTATTGAATGTCTGTTGTTATTATCATCTATTAGTAAAGTATTGGATTTTTCTATGATATGATTATGGGTGCTATAGGGAATTAATTGGCAATAATAGGTATTTGAATTGACCATATTATTTAGATTTTCATCTTCTTCACAATAAATTAGTGCCCCATTTTCTTGGATACTTTCCGCAAAAATATGGAACTGTTTTATGTAGTTTTCAAATGTTGGAAAAACATTTATATGATCCCAAGCAATTCCACTTATTACAGCAATATTTGGTCTATAGAGATGAAATTTAGGTCTTCTATCAATTGGAGAAGACAGGTATTCATCTCCTTCAATAATCGCTATTTTAGAAGAGTCGGATAATCTAACCATACAATCAAATCCTTCGAGCTGGGCTCCAACCATATAGTTATGGTCTATATTGTTTTTGTTCAAAACATGAAGAATCATGCTAGTAATTGAAGTCTTGCCATGGCTCCCACCAATGACAACTCTTAGCTGATTTTTAGTTTGCTCATAAATAAATTCAGGATAAGAAAAAACTGGAATTTGAAGTTCTTTTGCTTTTAACAATTCAGGATTATCAATTCTAGCGTGCATTCCAAGAATTATGGTATCTATCTTTTCATTTATAAGAGCTGGATTCCAGCCAATTTTTTCTGGTAATAGTCCATATTTTTCTAATCTTTCTTTAGATGGACTAAAAATCTCATCGTCAGAACCTGACACTATTTCTCCCTTTAAAAAAAGTGCAATTGCTAAATTATGCATAGCACTACCTCCAATAGCTATAAAATGAAAATGCATTAAATAATTTTATCTAAAAATCTAATAAATTAAAACATGAAGTTGGAAAAATTGGATAATTTATAAACACTCGACCATTAAAATTGAATTATATTTATAATAAAAAAAATTGGAAGTTCCTCTTATACCGCTTGCAGAAAGAATAAGACCTAAGGATTTTGAAAATTTTGTTGGCCAAAGTCATTTAATTGGGCCAAATGGACCAATTAAGAAAGCTGTGACTAATGGTGCTGTTCCCTCCATGATTTTATGGGGACCTCCTGGTGTTGGCAAAACTACATTAGCTGAAATTATAGCGAATGAATTAGATAGACCTTTTTATTCTCTATCTGCTATTAGTTCTGGTGTAAAAGACATTAGAAATATCATCAATAATGTAAAAAATCAAGGGATATTTGGAAAAGGAAATGCACTACTATTTATAGATGAAATTCACAGATTTAGCAAATCTCAACAAGACGCTCTGCTTTCTGCTGTGGAAAAAGGGCAAATAACATTAATTGGAGCTACTACTGAAAATCCATCTTTTGAAGTCATTCCAGCATTAAGGTCAAGATCTCAAATATTTGTATTAAAAAATCACAGCAAAGAAGATTTATTAAAGTTTCTAAATCTGGCACTAATGGATTCAGCAATTGAAAAGAAAAAACCAGTTCTTAAAGAAACTGAAGCTCTTTTAAGAATTTCTGGAGGAGATGCAAGAAAATTACTAAATGCTTTTGAATTAGTGGTCTTAAATCTAGATGAAAATATAGTTGAAATAACCAATGAACTAGTGCAGCAATCTATACAACAAAATATAGCCCAATATGATAAAAAAGGGGAAATGCACTACGATATTATATCTGCTTTCATAAAATCAATTCGTGGAAGTGATCCAAATGCAGCAGTTTATTGGCTGGCAAGAATGGTGGAAGGAAATGAAGATCCTAAATTTATTGCTAGAAGATTAATTATTTCTGCTGCTGAAGATATTGGCTTGGCTAACCCTACAGCATTGGTAATGGCAAATAATTGTTTTGATGCTCTTCAAAAGATTGGATGGCCTGAAGGGAGAATTGTTCTATCCCAATGTGCAATTTATTTAGCTCTTTCTCCAAAAAGTAATTCCGCATACTTAGCAATAAATAAAGCCCAATCCATCGTTAGAGAAAAAGGAGATTCTAGTATTCCTTTATCCCTAAGAAACGCACCTACTAAACTTATGGAAGAATTAGATTATGGAAAAGACTATTTTTATAGTCATGACAATTTAGACAAACTCCACTTGCAAGAATTTCTTCCAGATGAATTAAAAGGAACTTCCATTTATAAACCAAAGCAGAATAAAAGAGAAACGGAGTATGGTAAGCTAATACAAAAAATATGGAAAGGGAAATACTAATAATTAAAATAAACATCTAATAACTTGAATTGACTAATTTTAGTTCGTGAAAAATATATATTTCATTTTAATAATTGCAACCATCATTTCCAGCTGTAAAAAAAACAGAAACTCAGTTTCGTGGAATACATTTTATAAGTTGCCAATATCTTCTGATACATTAAATCTAAATAGGTTTATAAATCAGGATAAACTTTATTTAAGTGATGATGGAACCTATCTATCTTTTAAAGATACATTTGAATTATATGAATTAGGCAAGGATATAATTAACCAAAGTATTCAATTAGATTTTGTAGACAGCATAAAAATTCCTAGCATACTTTCTGGTATACAATTTTCCCCAGGATTTCAAATCCCCTATCAGTTTACAGAAAGTCATTATTTTGATTTTAATTCTATCGAACTGAAAGAATTACAATTTGACTCTTTAATTTTTGATTATACTGTGGAAAGTAGTATTGGTGGAAAAATAGATATTAACTTATCCATATTAGATGCATTTAATCCAATTGGCAATAATTTTAACGCACTTATAACAACTCCAATTTCTCAAGGAGTTTCTACCGGGAAATTAAACTTGAATGGTTTTAAATTTGATTTAACAAAAAATGGAACTGTATTTAACCATATTTCAACCCTATTTACAATTGGAATATCTTCTGATATTACCCAAGATTTGGTATTTCAAAATAACGATTATATTGTAATTAAATTTGAAATATCTAGCTTAAAAATTGCATCTGCATTAGGTTATTTAGGTAGTGAAAATATTGTAGATACTACTGGAATTAAAATTCCATTCATGGAAAATTTAAATTCAAAAAACTTTGAAATAAATGACTCTGAATTTGAACTATTAATTAAAAACGGAATTGGTATAGATGCTCAGTTAAAATTAAATAAAATTGAGTTTATAAAAGAGAACCAATTTCAAGCCTTAGATCATCTATCGGTAAATCAAAATATTAATATTAATAGAGCTTTAGACCTAGGACACGATTTTCAATATAGTATGTTGAATATAAATTTCAATAATACCAACTCTAATCTTCCCCAATTAATATCTATTTTTCCAGAACAAATTAATATCGACTACCAACTAGTCACAAACCCACTGGGGAATCAGTCGGGATACAATGACTTTATATTTCAACAACATCCACTTTCTTTAGATATTTCAGTAGATATTCCGTTAAAACAAAATCTAGATTCTATTGTGTTTATAGATACTTTAAATTATGAATTACCAAAAAATATAGCTATTAACGATGCATTAATAAAATTGGATTTTACCAATGAATTCCCTTGGAAATGTTGTGCCTATTTAAAACTTATGTCAGGCGAAAATCTTAACTCCTCCCCTATTTGTATCAATCATTGTCAAGTTGATAATTTAGGGAACTTCACTCAGGCAACGAACTCAATAAATGAACTGGATTTGGAAAATGATTTAATAATTGAACTTCAAAATGACAATAGGATAATATTAGAACTCGTAATTTCTAGTCCTGATTCTACAAACTATTTCCCAATTCTTGAAAATCAGAACATTTATTATAGTATAAATATGGATGTAAATTCAAAAATTAACTTGAATTGAAATATTTTACCATTTTATTTTTAATAATTACTCAGATTAATTGTTATTCTTTAACCAGAGATTCTATTTCCAAAAAAACAGCCAAAGCTGAACTAATTAGTTCATTTTACAGTTCTGTTGGCTCTACTCATTTACCAGTAAATTTTTTCAATAAAATATACTTTGGCGGATTTATTGATGAAAGTGAAAAAGGAAATTCTTATTCCATTGCTAAAAATCAAAGATCAGGTTTTGAAATAGATATGAACTTTGGAGTGAATATATACAACGAAAATGATGAACTAAATGGATGGTATTTTTCTTTACAAAATAAAATAAGTGCAGCAGGAAAATACCAACAAGGTTTATACGATTTAATTATTAGAGGAAATGAAGACTTAAACCAACAAATT
>CALKFX010000166.1 GCA_938084875.1 uncultured Flavobacteriales bacterium
AAAAGCATCAGTTGTTAGCATCATTTTAAATTCAGGTGAAAATAAAGAAATATACAATGGAAGTGCTTGAAGGAACATTAACGCTATATTAATTTTAAAAATTGTTTTGTTATTCATTTTAATTGATTTATGGTTAATAAGCTACTAATATAAGAAACTCTATAATATCTCTACTACGTATTTTTCTTACTGAACTTACTCAATAAACAAAGTCAAGTCCACACTTACTTCATTAGTAACTTGTTTCATTCTTGGTAGAGTGAATTGAAGAACTTACTGAAGATGATATGCCTGTGGTTTAATCACAAGTACCCCTAAACAGTTTTGTTAAAGTCTTATAAATGCTAGAAGAGAAGAAACTTTAATAAAAATCATTTAAATCAAACACAGATTGGGATTGAAAAGGGGATTAATTTATTCTCCCCCTCTATTTTTTAATTGGTCTTCACCCGGAATCATCTTTTCTTGATGGGCCATCACTAAATTTTTCATTGCTTGCAAAATATCAGGATGTTGTACAGCGATGTTATATTGTTCTGAAGGGTCTTGATTTAGATTGTAAAGTAGGGGAGGATTGTGGATTTCTTTCTCTCCAAATTGGCCATATTCTCCTTGAGTTACATAATGCGCTTTAAAATCACCCAATCGAATAGCATACAGATTCGTTCCTCTGTAGTAAAATAAGTGATCACGCTCAGTGTTTTTATTTTCAAAAAGTAAGGGGCTCAAGTCATAGCTATCTAAAATACGGTCTTCTGGTAAAGACACTCCAGCGATGTTACTAAATGTGTTAAATATATCCATAGTAGATCCCATTTTATCTATAATTCCTGGAGAAATCCTTTCAGGGGCCCAAAATATAGTGGGTTCTCTCATCCCACCTTCCCAAGTTGTCCCTTTTCCAGCACGCAATAGACCAGCACTTCCGCCTTGTTCGTTGTATGCAGTCCAAGGGCCGTTGTCCGAGGTAAATACGACTAGCGTATTCTTATCTAGACCTTCTTCTTTTAAGGTGTTTAAAATTTTTCCAACACCGTGATCAATTTCCTCAACAACATCTCCGTAAAGACCTCGTGAACTTTTCCCCAGCGCCTCTTTGGATGCAAATAGTGGGACGTGAGGGAGATTGTGTGCTAAATAAATAAAAAACGGTTTGTTTTTATTCTTTTTTATAAATTTTATCGTTTCTTCAGAATATCGGCGTGTGATATTATTCTGGTCAGCAGGCCTTTCAATAATTTCATTATTTTTAATTAATGGGACTTGAAAATTTTTAATCAGGTTATTTTTTGGATCACGCAATACATTCCAGTATCCTCCTTTTTCTTTTAAGACTGCTTCGGGAACGTCCATATCGTTGGAATAAGGAATACCGAAATAATAATCAAATCCGTGTTGTAAAGGCAGGTAAGCTTTTTTGTGTCCCAAATGCCACTTACCGATACAAGCCGTGGTGTAATTTGCTTTTTTAAGTTGTTCTGCGAGGGTAATTTCTTCAATTGGTAATCCGTTATGCGAATCGGTAAAAAGAACACGATGTTTATTGCTACTCATTCCACTTCGAATAGGTAATCGTCCTGTTAGTAATGCTGCTCGACTCGGAGTGCATACACTTGCACCGGCATAAAAATTAGTCCATTTTTGTCCTTCTGTAGCCATTCGATCCAAGTTGGGAGTCTTAATAGTGGGATGACCAAAAGAACTTAAATCACCATATCCTAAATCATCGGCAAAAATGACAATGAAGTTTATTGGTTTTGTTAATTGAGGTGATTGTTTACAGGAAACAAAAATGAGAATCCCAAGGAAAACATAAGATTTAATAAAACTCATTGGCTTTGAATAATAATACTCAAACATATAAAATTATTTAAATAATCACAAATCCCAGAACTTACTGAAGTTGATGTGCCTGTGGTTTATTATAGAATATTTAGGATTGATTTTTATTTAAGTATTTAAATGTATCTAACATTTCATGATTAAGGGTATTTATTTTAAAGCAGTTAATTTTGTATAAATTAAAATTAAATAAATATGCCAAATAATTATAGAATCATTGTTGAATTAACAAGTGTAGTTGCAATAATATTGTCACTTATGTTTCTTGCATTAGAAGTAAAGCAAAGTAATCAGCTTGCTAAAGCAGAAATTAGACAAGCTTTAAATGTTACTGATATGGAAGTTTATAAGGTTCAAATGGAAGAAGATATAATTGCAAAAGCATTATATAAAATAAATAAAAATTTACCCATTGATGATTATGAAGAATATCAGCTTAATGAATTCCAAAAATTTAATTTTAGAGATTTTGATAATTCTTTTTATCAATACAGAATTGGATTATTTGATGAAAATGTATGGTTTGCATACAGAAGAATAATTAAATCCTTATTAACGGAAAATTATATTATGTTAATGTGGAGAAACAGTAATCAATCATTTAGTATTGAATTTCAAGACGAGGTAAGTAATATAATTAAAGAAATAAAAGATGATGTTAATTTTGGTTTAAAAGAAAACGCCACTAAAGTTAATTAGTGATGTTTTCTTTTAAACCACAGGTATATATTAATTGTTGGGAATTACTTTTAATTGATAATCAAAAGTTTCAAAACCTTCAAATCGTTGAAGAGTATTAATTAAAAAGTAATCAAGATTAGGTTCTTCAGTAAGTTCTCCAATACACTTTACCAAGAATGAAACAAACTACTAATGGAATGAGTGAAGATTTGCCTTTGTTTGAATAATAGTTTGCTCTATATTTAGCTTATTAAATTATGTAAAAACCAATACAATGAAAAAATTATCCCTTATAATACTTGTACTAATAACTGCTTGTACTAATTCAACTAAAGTTGTTTTTTTAGGTGATTCTATAACACAGGCAGGAGAAAGCAAAGAAGGTGAAGGAACATATAAAGGTTTCATAACTTCATTAAAAGAAAATGTTGGGCAGGAAATGGAATTAATTAATAAAGGAATTGGTGGTAATAAAGTTTCAGATTTACTTTTAAGA
>CALKFX010000167.1 GCA_938084875.1 uncultured Flavobacteriales bacterium
TGAAAATCTTTCTCAATTAAATTATAATTACCTACTTTAAAAAACAATTTTTACACTATAAATATATGCTATATACAAGGTTAATCTCAATAGATTGGTTTTAAGTAAATTACAGAATAATAAGAGAATTCATTCCTTAGATTCTCTAAGAGCAGTAATGATGATACTTGGAATAGTATTACATTCTGCTGTAACCTATTCTCCATTGGATATGAATACTAGACTAGGTATTTTTAAATTAAAAGATCCACTTAATAGCCATATTTCTAATGGATTCATTGTTGAATTCATTCATTCTTTTAGAATGCAGATATTTTTTTTACTAGCTGGTTTCTTTGCATCCTTACTTTATTACGAAAAATCTCCTCGACAAATGATTAGAAATAGAATATCAAGAATTCTGTTTCCATTTTTAGTTTTTGAAACATTCCTTGGTCCTTTTTTTAAACTCACTAAAGAATATTCTATAATAAAACTTAATTTTCTCCCCATTCTTTTATCCTTTCCTACATTAAAACCATTTATTGGGCATTTTTGGTTTTTATATTACCTAATTATAATAACATTTCTATTTACTGGCTTAGTTATCTTTTTATCTAAATTTTTAAGTATTGGAAGATTTTTTGATAAATATTTAAGGGAAATTTTAAAATATCCATTTTTAAAACTTGTTGTTTTTTCTTTATTTACTTTTGTAATATATATAGTAATGAATCTTATTGGAGAGTTAATGCCCTCCAATTTGAACAATTTTTTCATGCCTTATCCTTTTCCTTCTGAGCCGAGAATTACATTGATACCAAATCCTTTAATCATATTATATTATAGTTCTTTTTATGCTGTTGGCTGGTTATTTTTTAGATCAAAGAATCTATTGGATACTTTTAAAAGCTTTGATTGGATATGTTTTTTGTTAGGGACCTTACTATTTTCTTTTTTATTCTTTAATAATATTAAATTAAATTATTATCAAATGATTATCTTAAAATCAGTTATTACCTGGTTACTTATTTTTGGTATCACCGGAATATTTTTCAGATATTTTAGTAATTTATCTTCCAGAGCAAAATATTTCTCAGATTCCTCCTATTGGATTTACCTTACCCATATGGAATTTTGTTACTTAATACCTTGTTTTATTGTAACATGGAATATTACTTCCACGTATAAATTCTTAATAGTCACAATTGTAACTACTATTATTTGTTTTACTACTTACCACTTTATTGTAAGAAATACAATTATTGGAAATTTTTTAAATGGGAGAAAATTTCCTAGAAAGGTGACAAAGTTAAAATGTGAAGGAAATTCCCAACATCCAATATTCCATAAATTGTAGAGCTGGCCCAGTCTTTATTATTTTATATCCCCACTCACCATCTTCCTGAAGAGATTGGTTATCACCATTAATATCTAAATAATAACTTTGAACATTAAAACTTTGATTAGAATTTAGATAATCACTGTATTCAATCCAATAATTATTATCTCCAGTTATTGGGTCAATTTGTCCTTCAGGCCTAGTTAAATATACTGGGTCTACCCCATTTTTATTATACTTAGGTATTTTAATATCGTGGTCATATATTAACCAGCCTTGAAAAGTTAAACTGAAAAAATCATTAAAATGGTAAGATGTTAAAAATTCAGCTACCAGATCAACATTTCCAGGACTTTCTAAATAATTGCCAAAAAGAGTAATATCAGACATGAAATGAAGGTTTTTAATATTGAATATACTATCATGGATATATAGAAGATTGACATATAGTCCCGCTTCAGTTCTATAATTTTGTCCTGGTTGCAAGCCAAAAACACCAATTTTTGAAAGCGAATCGTCTTTTACAATGGTAGATTTAACAGTAAAGGGAGAGACATCCACAGTTAAGTGGTTACTAGCATGGTAATCAAAACCGAGTCCAACTATTGGATAAATAGGAGATAAGAAATTGTCCATATAGTTGTTATTAATTCTATCAATTTCTGTATAATATCCATAAGTAAACTGTGTTCTTACATCAATTAGAATAGAATAATCCCACAAATGATTGGTTCTCCTTGAAAATTTAGATCTTAATTCAATTAAATCATCGTTTTTAAGCCATAGACCATCGTTTCCAAAACTAGATTTTATAACTCCAAATTGAACGTTTATGAAATTATTCCAGTGGAATTTATTGTGACGGTAGTCAAATCTCAAATTCGCTAATCCGTGTAATTCAGAATAATTCATTCCACCTGCAGCCCAATTATAAAGTCTTAGTCTATTAAACCCAAAGTAAAAAACAGAATGATTGTCCCAATAACTAGAATCATTGGTAAGTTCAATTTCCTTTTGTTCCATATAATCTATGTTTTCTTGGCTGTTTTGAGCTATTGAAACAATAAAAAAAATATTAAATGATATAAAAAAAACTAGGTTTTTTAATTCAAATCGCATTGTTTTAGGTATAAATTATGTATAATTTTAGTTAGTTTTATACAAATTTAAAAATTCATAATACAATTTAGTGATTTCGTCATTAATATTGATGCTTTTGTCAAAAATGCAACCTCACATAAATAAACACCTAACTTTTTAAGTAAATTGCATAAGATTTAAAAATAAAATAAAAATGAAAAAATCAATAATTGCTACATCAATTTTATTTGCATTCTCTGCTACTTTTTCGCAGGAAGGTAAGCCAAGTAAAAAAACACCTATGTCTTCTAAGGCTCCAACTTCAGTTTCTGCAAACGAAGCTAAGCCTAATATGAAGCCAAATGTTAAGCCAGTTGGTAAAACATCTACTAAACCATCTCCAGTTGTTTCTAAAGTAAGTCCTGTTAAAGGAGTTAAGCCAGTAGGTCCATCTTCAAATAGAGCTGCTGCTTCTGCTGT
>CALKFX010000168.1 GCA_938084875.1 uncultured Flavobacteriales bacterium
CAAGAGATTAGAGTATGACCTCTACATGCTGGGAAGGTACAAGTCATTATCTGACGTTAAAAAAATGAATACAATTATTAAAGAATCAGGATTCTCAGACTGTTTCATCATGGGAGTTGAAAATAAAGCTCCAGCTTCAGCTTTGAAAATAATTAAAAATTTCCCCGGCTACAGATAAAAATTTTAAAAAAAACGCTTTTAATAAAGTGCCCTTATAAACAATTAATAGTACTTAAATAACTAGTATTGAATTGGTCTTGTATATCTCATCACAATAATAAAGCTATTAATGATAAGGAGTTATTAAAAGTTAAGGACAAGAACGAGGTGCATTAAATACTTATTGAAAGGTATAAATTAAAAACGGCTACACTTTAAAAGAATAACCGTTTTTATTTAGTTGCGGGGGTAAGACTCGAACTTACGACCTTTGGGTTATGAGCCCAACGAGCTACCAACTGCTCCACCCCGCATTGCAAAGTTAATTTTTGTTTCTATTATTGCAAATTAATATCTGTAAAATGTCACACAAATCTGGTTTTGTTAATATAATAGGAAGTCCCAATGTTGGAAAGTCAACATTAATGAACCAATTAGTAGGAGAAAAGTTATCTATAATTACCTCTAAGATGCAAACAACTCGTCACCGAATAATGGGCATGGTTAATGAAGAGGACTATCAGATAGTTTTTTCTGATACTCCGGGGATAATAGACCCACATTACAGACTTCATGAAAACATGATGAAATTTGTTTCGGAAGCACTTAAAGATGCAGATGTTATTCTCATGGTAACAGATATCTACGAAGATCCTAATAAAATGGAAGAGAGACTTACACAGATAAACAAACTCAGTGTTCCAATTTTACTTCTTTTAAACAAAATAGATAATTCAGAACAAAAGTCTCTTGAAAAATTAGTTAATGAATGGAAAATAAAATTACCAAAAGCAGAAATTTTACCTATATCTGCCCTACATAAAATGAGTATTCAATTTATTTTGCCTAAAATTTTAGAATGGTTGCCAAAAAATCCACCATATTTTGATAAAGATCAGTTGACTAATAAAAGCATGCGTTTTTTTGTATCTGAAATTATACGTGAAAAAATTCTTTTAATTTATCAAAAAGAAGTTCCTTACTCCTGTGAAGTAGTGGTAGAGGAATACAAAGACGAAGAAAAAATTGTTAGAATAAGAGCCAATGTTATGGTCTCTAGAACTAGTCAGAAATCTATCGTAATTGGACATCAAGGAAAGAAAATAAAAAAACTTGGGACGGATGCTAGGCTAGATATAGAAGCTTTCATCTCTAAAAAGGTATATTTGGAGCTCTATGTGAAAGTGGACAAAGATTGGAGAGATAAAGAAGGAAAACTAAAAAAATACGGGTATTGAGTAATATAGTAGCCATAGTAGGAAGACCAAATGTTGGAAAATCAACTTTATTCAACAAATTAATTGGCGGCAGAAGAGCAATCGTTAAAGAAGTTAGTGGAGTAACTAGAGACCGACACTACGGAAAATCTGAGTGGAATGGAAAGCAGTTTTCGGTAATTGATACTGGTGGATATGTATCCGGATCGGACGATATTTTTGAAGGAGAAATTAGAAGACAAGTAAAAATTGCCATTGATGAGGCAACGGTTATTATTTTTGTAGTCGATGTAGAAACAGGAATTACCGATTTAGATGAGTCGGTTGCTAAAATTTTAAGGAGTTCTAAAAAACCAATTATCGTAGTTGCTAATAAAGTAGACAACAATGAAAGGATCAGCAGTACTTTTGAATTTTATCAATTTGGATTGGAACATGTTTTTGGAATTAGTGCTATTAATGGTTCTGGAACAGGCGACATGCTGGACCATTTAGCAGAACAATTGTACAGCGATGTAGAGGCACCAAAAAATGAAATTCCTAGAATTGCTATTGTTGGTAAACCCAATGTTGGCAAATCTTCCTTGACCAATGCACTTTTAGGAGAAGATAGAAATATTGTTACTGATATTTCTGGAACTACTAGAGATGCTGTTGATACTCATTTTAATGCTTTTGGTTTTGACCTTACGCTAGTAGATACTGCTGGAATTCGTAAAAAAAGTAAAGTACATGAAGACATTGAATTTTACTCAGTAATGCGTGCAATTAGAGCAATTGAAGACTGTGATGTTTGTTTATTTATGATAGATGCCAATGAGGGGGTTCAAAAACAAGATCTGAGTATTTTCTCTGTTATAGAAAAAAATAAAAAGGGAGTAGTATTGATAATTAATAAATGGGATTCTATAGAAAAAGATACCTCTACTCTAAAAGAGTATGAGGAAAATATTTTGTCTAAAATAGCTCCCTTTACAGATATACCAATATTATTTATTTCGGCATTAAATAAACAAAGAATTCATAAAGCACTGGAATCAGCAATGGAAGTATTTGACAACAGAAAGCAAAAAATTCCAACCTCTAAGCTAAACGAAGTAATGCTTGCAGCAATTGAGAAAAACCCACCTCCAGCTTTAAAGGGAAAATATGTTAAAATCAAATATGTAACACAGCTTCCTACTCATTCACCAGTATTTGCATTCTTTTGTAATTTACCTCAGTATGTGAAGGATCCTTATAAAAGATATTTAGAGAACCAACTAAGAAAGGTTTTCAATTTGAAAGGAGTTCCAATAAGAATTGTTTTCAAAAAGAAATAAAATAATTTCTAGTGACCAAAACTAGATTTAATTTTTTCTACATAGTCTAATTTTTCCCAAGGAAAAAGTTCAACCTCAACATAGATTTTACTTCCATCAGCAGCAGTAAATTCTTTTTTAATTTTTTCAGGATTTCTACCCATATGTCCGTAAGCGGCAGTTTCAGAATAAATAGGACTTCTTAAGTTAAATCTTTGTTCAATAGCGTATGGACGCATATCAAAAATTTCATTTAACTTTTCAGCAATTTGACCATCGTTTAAATTTACTTTACTAGTTCCATATGTATTTACGTAAAGACCAACTGGTTCAGCAACACCTATTGCATAAGCAACTTGTACCAAAACTTCTTCTGCAATTCCGGCAGCTACCAAATTTTTTGCAATATGTCTAGTTGCATAGGCTGCAGATCGGTCTACTTTACTTGGGTCTTTTCCTGAAAATGCACCACCTCCATGTGCGCCTTTTCCACCATAAGTATCGACAATTATCTTTCTTCCTGTTAGTCCAGTATCTCCATGTGGTCCACCAATTACAAAAATTCCAGTTGGATTTACATGGTAGTTTATATTTTCATTAAAAAGATTTTGAATATTAGAGGGTAGCAAGTTTTTAACTCTAGGAACTAAGATGTTTATAACATCTTGTTTTATTTTGTTAAGCATGTTAGCTTCAGAGTCGAAATCATCGTGTTGGGTGGAAACAACAATAGCATCTATTTTTACGGGATTGTTTTGATCGTCGTATTCAATGGAAACCTGAGACTTAGAATCTGGTCTCAAGTAAGTCATCTCTTTACCTTCTTTTCTTAAAGCAGCCAGCTCTTTTAAAAGTAAATGTGAAATTTCTAAAGGTAGTGGCATAAAGTTTTCTGTCTCATTGGTCGCATAACCAAACATCATTCCTTGATCTCCTGCACCTTGGTCCTCTTCATTGCGTCTTTCTACCCCCTGATTTATGTCTGGCGATTGCTCGTGAATAGCAGAAAAAACTCCACAAGAATTACCATCAAACATATACTCGCTCTTGGTGTAACCAATTTTATTAATTACTTCTCTAGCTATTTTCTGAACATCTAAGTATGCTTTAGATTTTACTTCCCCAGCTAAAACTACTTGACCAGTAGTAACTAGTGTCTCGCAAGCAACCTTGGAGGAGGAATCAAACGCTAAGAAATTATCTATAAGAGCATCAGAAATTTGATCAGCTACTTTATCAGGGTGTCCTTCAGAAACAGATTCAGAAGTAAATAAATATGCCATAGTTTTAAAAAGTTTTTGGAAGATTGAACCTTAAGTTCATTTAGCTTTTTTTGGTGGTTGCAAGCATTCAAATCATTCCACTTGTTAGTGCAACAAAAGTAAAAAAATCTATTTTTAAAAAAAGCTATTTAGTTAATTTTTTAAATAAATCTTCTAGAGTATCTGTGTGTTTTTTTATTTCTAAAATTAGTATTTCGTTTTCTTGAGCATATTTAGAAATTAATTTTCTTAAATCTTTCTTGCCACTGTACTGAAATAGCCATTTTTTATCTTTTTTTTCAATTTTAGTATCAGGAAAATATTTTTTTAAATGTTTGATATCTATTTTATTTTCAAATTCTACTAAAACCAATTGCTCTTTTGCGTTATTTGTTGGAGTTTCAGAATTTTTTTCAAGATTTCTATCTGCGACAATTTTCCCATTGTTAATTACCACAATACGGTCGCAAATAGACTCTACTTCTTGCATTATATGGGTTGAAAGCATAACGGTTTTATTTTTTCCTAATTCTTTAATTAAAACTCTGATATCTTCCAACTGGTTTGGGTCTAAACCACTAGTAGGTTCGTCTAAAATTAAAACTTCAGGATCGTGTACTATTGCCTGAGCAATCCCTATTCTTTGTTGGTAACCTTTTGAAAGCTGTCCTATTTTTTTATGCGCTTCTTTAGACAATCCAACTTTTTCTATTACCTCTTCTACAGAATTTATTACATTATCTACTTTGTGAATTTGAGCTATAAAAGCAATAGATTCTTTTACGTACATGTCCTCGTATAAAGGATTATTTTCAGGTAAATAGCCTATTTTATTCTTAACTGCTATTTCATCTTCGTGAATAGAGACCCCGTTTACAAGAACATTTCCAGAAGAAGGCTTGATAAAACAAGAAATAATTTTCATAGTAGTAGACTTACCAGCTCCATTAGGACCTAAAAATCCAACTATTTCACCAGAATTGACTTTAAAACTAACCTCGTCAAGAGCCAATTGTTCTTGGTAATATTTGCTTAATTTTTTTACTTCTATGCTCATTTTATGAAATTATGATGCTAAAATAACGCTTAACAACAGAAATATCTAAATTTTATGAATTGGAATTCATTCTATTGTAAATTTATGCAATGCAAAAAGGTAAGGTATATAGATCTACAGGTAGTTGGTACGATGTAAAATTAGATACAGGTAGTTTTATAAAAGCTAGAATCCAAGGCAAGTTCAGAAATCAATCTATTAAAACCACCAATCCTATTTCAGTTGGGGACGATGTAGATTTATTAATTAATGAGAATAAGGAAGCTGTAATTAAGAATATATATCCTAGAAAAAATTACATCATAAGAAAATCAGTTAATCTTTCAAAAGAGGCACATATCATTGCCTCCAATTTAGATTTGGCAGTTTTGTTAGTAACGGTTGTAAATCCCTTAACATCCCCTGGATTTATTGATAGATTTACAGTAACTGCTCAGGCTTATAATATTCCACTTTTAATAGTTTTTAATAAGGTGGAGATTTACGATAAAAAAGCAATTGAAAAACTAGAAATATTTGAAAATTCTTATAATAAAGCTGGATACGAAACCATGAGAATGTCTGTTCTGGAAAATTTGTCAATGGATTCATTCATAGAAAAGATTCAAAATAAAACAGTACTTGTTTCTGGTAATAGTGGCGCAGGAAAATCTACTCTAATAAATAAGATAATTCCAGATTTACATTTAAAAACTGGAGAAATTTCGGAAACTCATAACACGGGAAAACATACCACTACTTTTGCTGAAATGTTTGACTTTAATGAAAAAACACAAATTATTGATACACCGGGGATTAAGGGTTTTGGATTGGTAGATTTTGATAAATCTGAGTTGTCTAGATTTTTCCCTGAGATGTTGCAGTTGTTACAAGATTGTAAATTTCATAACTGTAAGCATATAAATGAGCCAGGTTGTGAGGTTTTAAATCAGTTAACTAAAAATAATTTCTCAAAAACAAGACACCAAAGTTATTTGGCAATGTATCTGGAAGACAAGGATTCTAATTACAGAAAAAACAATTATTTGTGAGAGTAGTAGTTCAAAAAGTTAAAAACGCATCTGTTGAAGTCAATAACCAAATGGTTGGTGAAATTAAGAATGGTTTGGTGGTCTTAGCTGGATATGAACCCTCAGATAGTAAGGAAGATATTTCTTGGATGGTTCAAAAAATAATTAAAATGAGAATTTTTGAGGATTCTGAAAATAGACTGAATTTTTCAGTCTTAGATGTAATTGGAGAAATCTTATTAATTAGTCAATTTACTTTACATGCATCTGTGAAAAAAGGAAATCGTCCTTCTTATACTAGAGCAGCTGATTCCAAAAAAGCGAAGCTAATGTATGATCTAACAATAAGTGAATTTGAAAATGTTTTAAAACGAAAAATTTCAACTGGAAAGTTTGGAGCTAATATGGATGTTTCGTTGGTTAATAATGGTCCAGTTACAATAATAATAGACAGTAAGAAAAAAGAATAAAATGGAAGAAATAACAATGAATAAGGCTCAGCAAATGGTAGATAATTGGATAAAAACTTATGGTGTTAGATATTTCAGTGAATTAACCAATATGGCTATTTTATCCGAAGAGGTAGGTGAAGTTGCTAGAATTATTTCTAGAAAGTTTGGTGAGCAAAGTGAAAAAAAATCGGATGAAAATTTAGATTTAGCAGATGAGTTAGCGGATGTGCTTTTTGTAGTAATATGCTTGGCAAATCAGACAGGAATTGATTTGGAAAAAGCATTAATTAACAACATTAATAAAAAAACAAAACGAGATTCTAATAGACATCTAAACTAAAATAATAGGTGTATTTACGTTAATTTACTGGTAATTAAGCCTTTAATCATTTAAGTAACGATGTTTTTTTTATATTTGATATTCATTATATAAATTATTTACATGGAAATTTTACTTATAATATCAATAGTTCTTGCTTTATTTGGCATTTTTAGATCACAAATAAACGGTTCAAAACCCTCAGGATTAATAGACTTAAAAGATACAACTAGCAGTTGGGTTAGTGATAAATCCTGGATCAGTAGATTAACTCCACTTTTTAGTGGTTTAGTTTTAGTTTACAATCTGTTATTATGGATAGTAAACGGGATGAATGCTATTGTCGATGTAATAAAATATATTTTCAACATTCTTAAGACAATTGTCTTGTGGGTATGGAATAATATTATTCATCCAACTATATTTTTTACTGCAAAGTTAGTATGGCATTATTTATTTATTTTCCTATGGAAATTATTTTTGTCTTCAATTAGTTCAAACAAGCTCAAAGAAGTTTATAAAATAAAGAATATTACTTTTTCTTTTAAAGTAATGGTTCAAATATTTTCTGTTTCAATTTTATTCTTTTTCATTTCAATATTATTTGATTTTGGCCAAGTTTCAAACTATATTTTAATCTTATTTACTTTAGTTTTTATACAATTTCAAATTTTTGAATCCACTAATTTTTTTACCAGTTCATCATCATCAACAATAAGAAAGCTAAAAATCGTTGGAACTTCCATTGCTACATCCATGGCCTTTATTGGTTTGGTTTTACTTTTCAAAAACTATTCTGACAAAATAATTCTTCAGGGATTTGGGGTTTCTATAGCTCAAATTTCAATTCCAATAATTCTTATATCATTATATGTTTTTATTATTTCTACGTTTTTTATCGCTCCTTTTTTAAACAAGAAGGATGATAATTCTTTTGATTTGTTTGATTTTTTAAAACAATCATCTATCAGAATAGTTAAATACTTCTATTCTTTGCCTTTTCATTTTTTAGGAATATTAATTGTATCTGTTGTTCCAATTATCATCGCACTGTTAATGTCTTTTGGAATTAATTTTACAACAAATAAGTCTATGCCAGAATGGTCTTCTACAGTCAATAACATATCCTCTTTTATTCCAATAATAAAGCAAAATAAAAAGTCTATAAAATCTGTAAAATCAGAAATACTACAACAAGATTCTATTTATAATAATGATATTGCAATTGCTGATTCTAAAATTGAAGATTTTACATTTAGTTTGAATGAAGCCGAAGACTTAAAAGGCTTACTTGTTCCTAACCAAATTCTTTCATTTGCAGGAGATCCTTTTGTTGGAGAAACTCAAAAATTTAGTTTTTTGGAGACAATTAGTGCCTCTAATTATATGATTAAAATCATTAAAAGCTCTAATGATTCTATTGTAAGAGAGTTTACAAAATACCAGAAAAATAAAAGAGAAGATGGTGTAATCAATACTTACGTTTTTATTCATAAATGGAAAAACCCCGGAACTTATAGATTAGAAATAAGTCCTAAAAACAGCTGTGAAACTGGTAAACCATTTTCAAAAATTATAAATGTTGATAATAAACCTGAACAAAAGCTTGCTTTTAAAAATCCAACAGGGAAAAATTTAATTTGTGCTGGAGATACAGTTTTATTTAAAGCCGACCAAAGTAAATGGGTAGAATCTTGGCATTGGAAACTACCTGAAGGCTGTAAATATATTTCTGAAGATACAGAATCTTCAATTGACGTTGTTTGGGGGAATCAACCTGGTACTATAAGAGTTTACGGAGTGGGTGCTAAAGGTGAAAATCAGATATCAGTTACTACCGGGTTACTTGTTAATATTATTCCCAAAATAGGTTCTCCAATGGTTTATGTTGACATGATTGAAGATGAAAAAATAAATTATTTTGAATACCCAATTAGAGAAGAATTATTTTATACTATGGTAGATGCTGAAAAAGAAATTTCTTCACTAACAGATAGTCTTAATAACGCTAGCAATAGCAAACTAGAAATAGAAAATGCTTACAAAGAATTACAATCAAGTATGAATTACCAAATAAGTAATTATAAGGATAAAATTAGCGATATAAGAATTAAAATCTTTGGTATATTCTTGGCTCTAATAGGATTTGTTTTATTCTTCTCCATATTATTTACTAATTTCTGGACATATATGGTGAATTATAATTATTTCATATACGATTATGAACAAGAAGGTATTCACTATATAAATTCTCAAATTTCATTTTATAAAGAAAAAAATAAAAATCAACCTCTTTTAGGGTGGACAATTTTATTGCTTTTTTCATTTTTGTTAATTGGGATTCTCAATTTAGGTTAATCTTATAACCATAATATATAGTATAATTTTAATAAAGTACTAGATTAGCTATTAAAGCTAAACTAGAGATACACATCGTTACGTTGAAAACAAGAAGCTTATAGATTAAATACTTTTAGTTATTTAACGGATATTTGAAATTATGACTGAGGAAAAAAAACAACCTTCAAAAGGAATCGAACCAAAAAGCAATAAAAAAAATATTTTTTTATTTATTGGCTTGATTTTAATTTCAGGAACAGCTGCATTTTATCTAATTAACAACAAACCATCAGAAATAAAGCAAACTTTCGATGTGGATCACTTGGAAGAAAGTTCTGGCAATGATTCAATATTTTCAAGCGATTCTATCATTGCGAATGAAAATCCCAATTTAGATCAAGAAGAGAATAATGATTTAAAAGTCAAATCCACCAAGAAAAAAGCATCAAGATTTACTCTAGAAAATAATCCAAACCATTGGATGGTAGTGAAAGCAAACAATAGTGACACTACATTTTACACATTGAAAAATAAAAAAACTGGAACTAAATTATCCAATAGATTTTATAGCAAGAAAAAAGCAAATGAAGAGTTGAAAAATTTTAGAAGAATCTTAACCAAATAGAAGGTTATTTATGAATCTGAAAGTCAGTAGTTTCTCTCTATTTTTTCTAATTTCTTTTTTTTCTTATTCCCAAATTATCCCAACTTATAGAGATTATCAATGGGGATATTTTGGTCTTCAGGACACCTCTACTTCCAATTTTAATAATGTAGATTTATCAAATTATGGATTTAATTCTTTGGGAGCGATTTCAAATGATAGTTTATTATCTTCAATTATTTCTACCTTTTCATCTGGAAGTGCAGCTGGTGTAATCCTAAATTTTCCATCTGGTTCTTATTTATTTAACCAAACTATAAGCTTACCGGGAAATATAGTTTTAAAGGGTAAAGGTGCAGATAGTACAATTTTAAAATTTAATTTAAATGGCTCAGGACATGCTATTGAAGTTATTGGTTCTATAAGTAACGATACTTCTTATTTATCACAAAATGCTTTCAAGGATAGTAATGCTTTATTTGTGTCTAATCCGTCTATGTTTATGCCTGGAGATTGGGTTAGAATTATTCATAACGATGTATCTTTGATTACCAGTAGTTGGGCGCTTAATACTGTTGGTCAAATTGTTAAAATAAACCAGGTAACCAATAATAAGTTGGTTTTTAATTCCAATCTTAGAATGAACTACTACCTCACTGATCAACCTTTTGTTAAAAAAATTCAACTCAAAGAGAATGTAGGTGTAGAATGTTTGAAAATCATAAGAGAAGACGTTTCTTCGACCCAAACTAGTAATATTAAGTTTAGTAGAGCTGGTAATTGTTGGGTTTCTGGTATTGAGTCTGATAAATGCAATTTTGCACATATTGATGCA
>CALKFX010000169.1 GCA_938084875.1 uncultured Flavobacteriales bacterium
GTACTGAAAACCAACTAAATGAAAAGTAAATCTATCATCATACAGTCCTACTCCTGGTTTTTCATTTGCTGGAGCATGCCACCAATCTGGTGTACTTCCTGCAGGTGGTCCAACTCCAAAATGATAATCACAAGCAGAATCTATATGCCACGTTCTGTAACCTGGACCAGAAATTCCACCAGTCAACAAAAGGTGTAAAGGATTATCAAACAAACTAATATCATTTGAATCAATTGATATTGGTTGAGAACTAGATGCATCTCCTTGAGAATTAAATATAGACAAAGTCACCGTGAAATCGCCAGCAAAAGGATATTCTGCTGTATCTATTGTTCCACTTCCGACAGTTCCATTTCCAAAGTCCCAAGAACATTCGACTTCTGGATTATCAGCTTTAAAAACCACAACATTTGGATTACTAGTAGGACTAATAGTAAATGATGCAGAGGATTCTGTTAAACCATAAAAACATTTTCCGTCATTTTTTGTCGCAGATGGATCAAAATTATGAGCAATTGGATCTGTACACCCCTCTTTTCCACAATTAGTAAAAAGTAGGATTGGGAATGTAAATAATAGAATTTTTATATAAGTTTTTCGTTTCATTATTTGTAAATTTTAGTATCCAGGATTTTGAGGCCAATTTCCACCAGCTAAATCTATTTCATCTTGAGGAATTGGAAATAGTTCATGCTTGCCTACAACAAAACCGTCAATTTCGTCTGCAGCTTTTCCAGTTCTTACTAAGTCAAAAAATCTATGTCCTTCACAAGACAATTCTGATCTTCTTTCCTTTAGAATATCTTCATATAATAAATCTCCAGATGAGATCTTCTCAAATAATCCGACACGTTGTCTTACCATATTTAAATACAATAATGAATTTAAATCATCTCCTATTTTATTAGAGGACTCTGCAGCCATTAAAAGTATATCAGCATATCTAATTACTCTATAATTAACTCCAGAAGTTAAATCATTATCTGGAATACCATTTAACATCTCGTCTCTAGACTTCATATATTTATGATTGTAAAATCCAGTATGTCCACCAGCTCCAATACCATAAGTGGTTCCAACGGAATTATTGGCAATAAAATCATCAATATTTAAACATGTTGCTGCTCTTCTTGGATCATAATTTTCAAAAGAATTAAATAAATTTTGGGTAGGTAAATTGTAACTGTTCCCGTCTCCATAAGTTGGACCGTCGTATTGTCTTATACCTTGATAACCAACTGTGAGATTTCCCTCTAGACATATTAAACATCCGTAACTTCCGCCTTCCTGATCAGAATATTCGACATCAAAGATAGTTTCGCTATTATTTTCATTTTCTTTTAAGAATAAAGTACTGTAATCGCTGGCCAAAGAATAATTTCCGCTGTTAATTAAAATATTAAAAGTTTGATTAGCTAATGGCCATTTTTCTTGATACAAATAAACCTTTCCCAACAAACCTAAGGCAGCTCCTTTGTCAACTCTTCCTTTAATACCAGAATGAGTAGATTCTGACTTATAAGACAAAATAGCAATAGCATCGTTTAAATCTTTTTCGATTTGAGCATATACTTCACTAGATGGAGTTCTTTCTAACGCTTGAATTTGTTGAACTCCTAGTCTCTGGTCAACTACTAATGGGATATCTCCAAAAAATTTGACCAATTCAAAATAATAAAAAGCACGTAAAAATTTAGCTTCTGCAAGAATTGTTGCCTTAGATGGAAAATCAAATTCAACTTCTTTAGGTTCTAAAATAAAATTACATCTACCAATTCCACAGTAATTAAACCTCATAATACTTCTTAATTCGTCGTTAACAGCTCCATGTGTCATGTTTTCAATTTGGTGTAAACCTTCGGTATCTGTAACACTTTCTCCACCTGCAATACAATTATCTGAAGCAATGTCTCCTATCCAATAAGAAACGAACATCCCCTGTAGTAAATCGTAAGCACCAGTAAGAGCTCTGAGATAATCTTGTTCATTTTGAAAGAAATTCTCTGCATCTTGAGTATAAGGAGGATCAAGATCTAAAAACTTACTACATCCTAGTAAAAGTGATGTAGAAATAATAATTGCTGTAAATAGTCTATTTATCTTTTTCATGATTTTAAAATTTGATATTAACACCACCCATAATAGTCTTTGCCTGAGGATAAAATCCATAATCCATTCCGCCAGAAAGTGTTCCTTGAGTTGCCCCAATATCTGGATCATAACCCATGTAGTTGGTAATTGTAAATAAGTTATTTGCTGCTACATAGAACCTAACAAAATCCGTTCCGAATTTTTCGCATATTTTTTTAGGCAAAACATACCCAATCTGAATATTTCTTAGTCTTAGATAAGAACCATCTTCCACATAGAAATCTGAAAAAACTCCATTTCTATTTATAGATGTTGTAACAACAGGTACATCGTTAGAAGGATTATCTATCGTCCATCTATCTAACACGTAATCCAATTGATTAGCGTAGGGTTGTTGCCTTTCATAGTTTCTCACAATTTTGTGTCCTAATGAAGCATATAAATTTGCAGAAATATCTAATCCAAATACGTTAAATCCTAAAACTGAACCAAACATAAATTTTGGAATAGGTGAACCCAAATTTGTTTTATCTGTATTGTTACTAAAATTTATTTCTCCATCTCCATCAATGTCTACAAATCTTAAATCACCAACTTGTGCTCCTGCCTGTTTTACTGAAGAGTTATCTATTTCTTCTTGAGTTTGGAAAATACCATCGGTTTGATAACCAATAAAATAGCCAATTGGAAAACCAGCTTCAAATCTAGTAGCTGTATTGCCGCCAACGCCAAAACTTGCTCCAGGAAGAAATTCAACTCCTGACGGAACAGATTTTACTTCATTATCTATATAAGTAAAATTAAAATTCACATTCATACCAATATTTTTATTAGCATCAGTTGCGTAAGCAAATTCAAATTCAAATCCTTTATTACTTACATCCCCAGCATTAATAATTGGAGGGTAACCACCAGGTCCGTAAGAACCAATAATTGCAGAAACATCTGGACTAAATAATAAATCATTGGTATTTTTAATGAAATAATTTGCGCTAACATCAAACAAATTAAATAACTGAAGATCAACCCCTAAATTAAGTTGTCTTGTAGTTTCCCATTTTAAATCTGGATTTGCAGCAGTTCCAATAGCTACACCAGGTGTAATTATATCATTAAAAACATAAACACCTTCTCCGTTTAGTAAGGCTCTGTAAGCAAAATTAGCAATTTGATCATTTCCAGAAATACCATAACTGGTTCTAACTTTGAAAAAGCTAATGGCACCAACATTAAAGAAATCTTCATCAGAAACAATCCATGCTCCTGAAACAGATGGGAAATAACCAAACCTACTGTTAGGACCAAATTTACTTGAACCATCTCTTCTTAAAATTGCAGAGAAAATATACTTATACTTGAAACCGTATTCAGCTCTTAAAAAATTGGACAACAACCTTTCCTCGAATTCATAAGAACCAGTATTATTCAAATATCCGTTTTGAGCCATGTTTGCAGAAATATCTGCAAAATCAACAGAGTTATTTGGAATATTAAAAGCAGTACCATTTAAAACATCACCTCTTCTACTAAAAACGGATGTTCCTAAAGTAGCTTTAATGTTGTGGTCCTCAATTGTCCTAGAATAGTTTAAAAAACTTTCAAAATTCAAATCTAAGTAAGTAGCTCTCTGCTCAAAAACACTAGCTCCTCTTTCAATAAAAACATCTTCCGCAATTTCTACCTGTACTGGATCGAGATTTGCGTTAATAGCTGAATTTGCATATTTACCAGCTCCATACCAAGCTAGAGGAGAGAAAGTTTTATTATCTACAGAAGCATAATTATAACTCAATCTATTGGTGAAAGATAAATTCTTATTGATTTTGTACTCAAATTCTTGTTTTCCAACCAATTTATTTACTGCTGAATTATTATGTGTGTTTTCAATTTGCGCAACAGGATTGATAATATCGCTAACTTCCAAAAAGTATTCATAATTACCATCGGCAGTAACTACAGGTCTAGTTGGAAAAGCATTAATAGTATTGTAAAGAACAGATCCAATTCCATTTTCAGGAAGAGCTTTTCTCTCTTCGTGAGTAAATAACAAAACACTGCTTAGTGTAAGTTTATCTGTTAAAGAATTTACTAGATTTACCCTTGCATTGTATCGATCAAAACTTGATTTATCTCCTCCAACAATACCGTCCTGTGAAAAATAATTTCCTCCTATAGAAAAGGAAGAATTTTCACCACCACCAGTTACACCAAAATTATAACTTTGAATTGGAGCATTTTGAAAAATAGTGTCCTGCCAATTAGTTCCCATTTTAAGATCTGTATTATTAAAAATAGGAGATCCTGTTCCTCTTATAAACATTTCATTTTTCACCAGTGCATACTCTGCAGCATTTAACAAGTCTAAGCTTTTTGTTGTTTGTTGCATACCATAGTAAGTTCCAAATTCAAATTTTGGTTTAGCTCCTTTTCTTCCCTTTTTGGTTTCTATAATAATAACTCCGTTAGCTGCTCTAACACCATAAATACCAGCAGTAGCATCCTTTAGTACGTTAATAGATTCGATATCTCCAGGATTCAAAGCATTCAAACCTTCCGAATCGTAAACTACTCCATCTACTAAAATTAAAGGATCGTTATCTCCAAATGTAGAAAGACCTCTAATTCTAATACTAGAAGATCCACCCGGAGAACCAGAATTAGTATTTATGGTAACACCTGAAACTTGGCCTTGCAAAGCTTGATCCATTCTTGGAATATTTAATCTTTCGATACTTTCTCCTTTAACTTGTACAGTAGCACCAGTTAGTTCCTTAACTGTTGTTTTTCCATATCCAACTACAACTACCTCGTCTAAAGATTTTGTAGAAAGTTGTAATTGTACATCAATTTTATTTCTGCCATTTATTGCTGTTGTGAAATTCCTGTAACCTATAAATGAAAAAATTAATTTAACACTGTCAGATTCGACAGTAATTGCGTATTTACCATCAAAATCAGTAGTTGTTCCTCCGTCTTTTCCAACAACCTTGACATTAACACCAGGCATAGTTTCTTTGTTTTCATCCACTACAGTACCTGTAATTATTGAAGTTTGTGCAGTAAAATAAAAAGAAAATAAAGTTAAAAAAGATACTAAAAGTAGTTTAGAAAAATTAGGGTTTGAAGACATACAGCAAATTATTTAAATTAAATATATAAAATAGTGTTAATTCGACACTAAGATATGGTTAATAAATAACTAAGTTCTTAACATATGTTAAGAACTTAGAAGAAATAATACTTTTTTTAAAAAACTAAATTTAATAATTGCTTACGAATAACAAAACAATTGATAAATTTAAAATCATAAATTTTATGAAGTTTATTATAAATAATTTAAAATGACATTAAATTATATATGGGTTGGTTTTTTTATTGTAGCCTTTATTGTTGCAATTTTTAAAACCTTTTCTGGAAATCCTGAAATATTTTCTCTTATCGTAAATTCAATTTTTGAAAGAGCTGAACTTGGGTTCAAACTTTCGCTAGGATTAACTGGAATAATGGCTCTATGGCTTGGAATCATGAGAATTGGAGAAAAAGCTGGAGCTATTGATAAATTATCAAAACTTTTTGCTCCACTATTTACAAAACTATTTCCTGAAGTTCCCACCAATTCAAAAGCACATGGAGCAATGATTATGAATATTTCAGCAAATATGTTAGGATTAGATAATGCAGCTACACCTCTGGGGTTAAAAGCAATGAAAGAACTTCAAGAGGAGAATCCTGATAAAAACAAAGCGTCGAATGCTCAGATTTTATTTCTTGTATTAAACACTTCTGGATTGACGTTAATTCCAACTAGCATTATAGCACTTAGAGCAACTGCAATGGCAGAAAACAATATTATTGGAAATCCAACAGATGTTTTTCTTCCAATTTTGATTGCAACTTATTGTTCTACAATTGCTGGATTAATATTTGTATCTATTTTACAAAAAATTAATCTATTTCAAAAAACAATTCTAGCATATTTAGGTTCTGCCACAATTGCAATTGGACTGTTAATTTGGTATTTATTTAATCATAAAAATCAAATTGAAATTATTTCATCGGTTGCTTCTGGCTCAATTATATTTTCTTTTATGATAAGCTTCATATTACTAGGATTAAGAAAAAAGATAAATATTTATGAAGAATTTATTGAGGGGGCCAAAGAAGGATTTAATGTTTCCATAAGGATAATACCCTACCTAATTGCAATGTTGTGTGCCATTGGTGCTTTTACCACTTCTGGAGCAATGGAATTTATTATGAAAGCGATGGGAAGTTTTTTTGGATTATTTTTAGAAAACACTCAATTTGTTGAAGCTTTACCAACAGCAATTATGAAACCACTTTCAGGTGGTGGAGCAAGAGGAATGATGGTTGAGTCATGGGGGCAAAACGCATCTCAAATAAATTCTTTTGTAGGTAAATTAACTTCGACTCTTCAAGGATCAACAGAAACTACTTTTTACGTGTTGGCAGTTTATTTTGGATCTGTAGGAATTAGAAATACTAGATATGCAGTGGTAGCTGGATTATTTGCTGATTTTATTGGCATAATTTCAGCAATAGCTATTGCATATGTATTTTGGGGATAAATAGCTTAGTCTTTAGTTGACTTTATTAATTTCATTAATAACTCTTATTACCTCGTATTTTAAATCATCCAAAGAAGAATTATTCTCAATTATATAGTCTGCATATTTAACTTTTTCATCATCTGTCAATTGAAAGTTTATTCTTTTTTCTATTGAATCTAAATCGGAATTATCTCTTTTAGAAACTCTATTTATTCGAATAGACTTTTTGGAAACTACAAGAATAATTTTATCCATGTTTAAATAGGCTCCACTTTCAATCAAAATTGCAGCTTCCTTAACTAAAATTGGTTTGTTATTATTTTCCCCAATCCATTGGTTAAAGTCTTGGGCTACTTTTGGATGGACTAAATTATTTAATTGTTTAATTTTTTCAGGATCACTGAAAACTATACTAGAAAGTAAATTTGTGTTTAAAATACCATTATTATATATACTTTCTCCAAAGATGTTTACAATATCATTTTTTAACTCTAAGTTGGTATGCATTAAAATTTTTCCTTGACTATCGGAATTATAGACTGGGATCCCATACTCTAAGAGAAAATCAGAAACAGTTGTTTTGCCTGATCCAATTCCGCCAGTTAAACCAACTTTAACCATTGAATTACTGTTTATTTTCTTCAGTTAACTTAGTTGCCTCATCCATCGAAACAGAAGATTTATCTACTTTAATTTTGGTATTGGCATCAACAGAAAGGACAATTGTAGTTTCTTTAACTTCTACCACTTTCCCATGAATACCCCCAATGGTAACTACACTATCCCCTTTCTTCAGAGACTCTCTCATGTTTTGTAATTCTTTTCTTTTTTTATTCTGCGGTCTAATCATAAAGAAGTAGAAAATAACAAAAATTGCTACCAAAAATGCAATGTTTAACATTCCACTGTTGTCTTCAACATTTGAAGCTTGAAGGAAAAATATATTATTCATTTGATTGTTTTAAAAGTTAAATACCGGCTACGTAACCTTGTAAATAAAGTCGATTTGTTGCAGGTCTAGTATTTGCTAAAATAGAAATATATTTTTTAATGAATCCAGTTCTTGAGGTACTTAAAACAACTGGTATTTCACCAGTTTCACCAGGTAGTATAGGTGTTTTTGGCCAACCTTTAAGAACCGTACAACCACAACCAGCCTTCACCGAATTGATTAATAATGGTGTTTTTCCAGTATTTTCAAAAGTGAAAGTATGCTCTACTTTAGAACCAAGTGCAACTGTGTCAAAATCAAAAATTTCTTCCTGAAATTTAATAATAGGAGGATTTTCTGGATTTATCAAATCTGCTGTAATTTGTTGGGAGTTGTTAATCTTATCGCTAACACAACCAACAACACTAATAAGAACTAAAAATATTAAATAATAATTTTTCATTTTAACCAATTAAACCTCTACCTACTTTTTTTAATTTACCATCCTTTTTGAAATCTTCAAAAATTTTGTCTAAAATACCATTTATAAAACCATTGCTTTTGGGAGTACTGTAATATTTAGATATCTCTATGTATTCATTTAAAGTAACCTTTAAGGGAATTGAAGAAAATTCTTTTGCCTCAGTAATGGCTAAATTCATTATTAATGAATCCATTTTTGCCAATCTTTCACTTTCCCAATTTTTTGAATACTTTTGCAAAATACCATCGTTGGAAGATTTATTTAAGATTGCCTGTCGGAAGAGATTTAAAGCAAATTCTTTTTCATCTTCTTTCCATAGTGGCATGACTTTAAAATTTAAATCATCATCAATAGATTTTAGGGTTTTGATAACCATAGAGGATACATGATCTAAATCATCTTGCCAATAAATACTTTTTTCATCAAAAAAGTGATGCATTAATTCAAAATTGCATATCTCTTCTTTAAAAAGATTAATTAAATGAGATTTTTGATCGTCAAAATCAATAGAATCTGAATTTAAAATATCCTGAAATGAAGCAGAAGTATAAATAGATTTATAGAGTTTTTTAATTAACTCATTCTCTTCTACTCCTTCCCAATTAATTTTTAAATCTGCTGCAATTTTATTGAGTTGATTAGAGGATTCTAAAGACTTAATAATTTTATTGGAAACAAATGCTTTATTAAAAACATGTTTGTCTTTTTTTAAAAAAGATCTCTTTGCTTCTTCGATTTTAATATTGGCAATTCTTTTAAGAGGAATGTATATTTGTAACAGATAGATATATAGATCGTAAATTTTTTTCATGCTGTGCATGAATTCTTTTTCACCACTTACTAAATTGTCATTATTAGACTGTGAAAAAGCATAAAATGCTTGAAGTACTTTGATTCTAATATGTCTTCTGTTCAACATTTATTTAAGCTTTTCAGATTCGTCATTGATTCTCTTTTCTGCTAGTCTGTTAGCAGCTAGAGAAGGTGAAATATTTTCATTTCTTGAAGTTGTTAAAATATCTGTTGTAGTTTGGTAAATATTTCCAGCCATGTCCATCACCTTAGCATCGCTAAT
>CALKFX010000170.1 GCA_938084875.1 uncultured Flavobacteriales bacterium
GACGAACTGCTAAAACATGTGGAGAAAAAAAACGAGTACTCCAATAATCAAATTTTATGGAATTTAGGTATTAGGCTTGTTCTAATGTATATGCTATTTGCTATTTTAAAAGGAGTCTTTCTATTTTTCACCAGACAAAGCATTATTGTAATGTCTAGAAATATTGAATTTGATTTAAAAAATGAAATTTTTTCCAAGTACCAACAGCTAACAATTTCGTTTTATAAAAACAATAAAACAGGTGATCTGATGAATAGAATTAGTGAGGACGTTACCAAAGTAAGAATGTATTTGGGACCTGCAATAATGTATTCATTAAATGTTGTGGTTTTATTTGTGATGGTAATCACTTTTATGATTTATAAAAATCCAACTCTAACTTTGTATGTTTTATTTCCATTGCCAGTTTTGTCTACAATCATCTATTTTGTAAGTAGTATTATTAATAAAAAGAGTGAAATAACCCAAAAAAAACAATCAAAAATCACCTCCTTTGTACAGGAAGCATTTTCTGGAATTAGAGTACTAAAAGCTTATAATAGAAATAAACATTTTTCTAATCTTTACGAAAAAGAAACTGAAGATTATAAAAGAGCTTCACTCAATCTTGCAGTAGTAAATTCCTTATTTCTTCCTTCTATAATATTTCTAATTGGTTTAAGCACTGTAATAACGATATATTTAGGTGGGATGAAAACCATAAATAATGAATTAGACTATGGAGATATTCTTCAATTTATTTTCTACATAAACATGCTTACATGGCCATTTGCATCTGTGGGATGGGTAAGTTCATTAATTCAAAGAGCCGCAGCTTCTCAAAAAAGAATCAATGAGTTTATTAATTTAGATAATAAAGTCATAAATAAAGGGGAACAAAAAATAAAAGAAGTTGTTAATATAGAATTTAAAAACGTATCGTTTAAATATCCGAATAATGACGAGTATGCATTGAAAAATATAAATTTCAAATTAGAGCAAGGAATGAGTCTTGGCATTTTTGGTAAAACAGGTTCTGGTAAATCTTCACTTGCTCAAATTCTATGTCGACTATACGAGCCTAGTGAAGGAGAAATATTAATTAACAACATCTCTATTAAAGAAATTGAATTAAATAATTTTCGAAAAAAAATCGGCTATGTTCCTCAAGATGTCTTTTTATTTTCAGATACCATTGAAAATAATATTGCATTTGGACTTAGTAATGAAGATTTCACCAATAAAGAAATTGTAATTGCTTCAAAAAGCGCTGGTTTGTATAATGAAATAGAAAAATTTAGCAATTCATTTCAAACTAAAATTGGCGAAAGAGGAGTAACACTTTCTGGTGGTCAGAAACAAAGAATTGCCATTGCAAGATCACTTATTAGAAATCCAGAACTACTGGTTTTTGATGATTGTTTGTCTGCTGTGGATGCAAAAACATCTCAAAAAATTCAAAAATCTCTTTACAATCAAAAAAATAAAAAATTATCCATCCACATCAGTCATAAAATAAGCAATCTTAGTCAATGTTCACACATTATAGTTTTAGAAGATGGAGAAATTCTTGAACAAGGGGACCATGATCTACTTTTAAAAAACAAAGGATTTTACTTTGACATATTCAAAAAACAACAAATGGATAATAATTAAAATCCTTTAAATCTTTAGAAAAAATAAAATCTTATTTATATTGCGTATAAAAACAACAATTATTTATAATGGAAAACAGCAATGATCAAGAAAAATACAGAAATGAAATTTACTCAAAATCTGTAAGAGCTGGCAAAAGAACCTACTTTTTTGATGTAAAATCAACCAGGTCAGGAGATCACTATCTTACCATTACTGAAAGCAAAAAAAAGTTTGACCAAGCGGGAAATTTTCACTTTGAGAAACATAAAATATTTCTTTACAAAGAGGATTTTGACAAATTTAAAGATGGATTGATAGAAGTGGTTGACAAAGTAGTTTCTCTTAACGAAGAAAACCCAGTTGAAAAAGGAGATTCTCTTGAAAGTAAGTCGTTTAAAAATGTTGATTAAAAAAAAATTTAATTATTAATTCCTTTTTTTTTCAACATCCACAATTATTATTTATTATTTATAACAATTTGATTTTCAGGTAATTGTTGTTTTATGATTTTTCATTTTTCTACATATTGTTGACAATAATCCATATAATTATTGTTTAAACACGTTTTTGTTTAAAAATGAATTTACTATTAAGATTTGGAAAAGGTTATAATCCTAACTTTAGTTTAAATAAGATAGGTAAATAAAATTAACAGATGGGGAAAATAATTACAATAGCGAATCAAAAAGGTGGAGTTGGAAAAACAACAACCGCAATAAATCTAGCAGCTTGTCTTGGAGTTCTTGACAAGAAAACACTATTAATAGATGCTGATCCTCAAGCAAATGCCACTTCCGGTGTTGGACTAGAACCTAGAAAAATTAATAATGGTATTTATGACTGTATTATAAATGGTGTAAATCCAAAAGAGTTAATTCTTAGAACAAAAAGTCCAAATTTAGATATTCTACCCTCTCATATTGATTTAGTAGGAGCAGAAATAGAAATGATCAATCTAGAAGACAGAGAATTTGTTTTTCATAAAATGTTTCAGCACTTGTCTGATCAATACGATTATATTTTGATAGATTGCTCGCCTTCCTTAGGTCTTCTAACGCTAAATTCTTTAACACTTTCCGATAGTGTTATCATTCCAGTACAGTGTGAATATTTTGCTCTAGAGGGATTAGGTAAACTTTTAAATACAATAAAAATAGTTCAAAGTAGGTTAAATAAATCTTTAGATATTGAAGGTATTCTACTTACTATGTACGATACTAGATTAAGATTATCTAACCAAGTTGTAGAAGAAGTGAAAATTCACTTTCAACAATTGGTTTTCGATACCATTATTCATAGAAATACTAGACTTGGAGAAGCCCCTAGCCATGGAGAAACTATAATAATGCACGATGCTAGTAGTAAGGGAGCCGTGAATTATTTAAATCTGGCTAAAGAGCTTATCAAAAAGAACCAAGTTCAGAGTTCTAATAATGAAGTTGAAAATAAAATAGAAGTTAATGGTTTCTAAAAAAAATGCTCTTGGTAAAGGTTTAGGTGCATTATTAGAAAACGCAAAGACAGATATTACTTCCAAAGCTGGTATTGAGACCAATGCGCAAGCTGGCTTGACCTCAAGAATCAATATTGATAATATTACTCCTAACCCATTCCAACCAAGAATAGATTTTGAGAAAGTATCTTTATTAGAATTAACAGATTCTATAAAAGAACATGGTGTAATTCAACCAATAACAGTAAGAAAGATAGGAAGAGATAATTTTCAAATTATTTCAGGAGAAAGAAGATATCAGGCATGTAAAATTGCTAAAATAAGCGAAATACCTTGTTACATACGTATAGCAAACGATGAAGAAATGCTAGAGATGGCAATTGTTGAAAATATTCAAAGAAAAAATTTAAATGCTATTGAAATTGGTTTGAGTTACCAAAGGCTAATTGATGAATGCAATCTGACTCATGAACAATTAAGTATAAAATTAAGTAAGAATAGATCCACAATTTCAAACTTCTTGCGACTGTTAAAACTTCCTGTAGAGGTTCAAAAAGCACTAAGAGATTCTAAGATTACTATGGGCCACGCTAGAGCTTTGTTGTCTTTTAACAGCGAAGCTGAAATATTGACTGCTTTTAATAAAATAATTTCTCAAAGTCTCTCTGTTAGAGATGCAGAGAAAATGAATCAAAAAAAGAAATTAAAGCAAGAAGAAAAAATAATTTTAAGTAGATACGAACTAAGAATGCAAAATAATATTTCTTTTCAATTGAAATCGGATGTAAAAATCAAGAAAAATTCAAAAGGCAAAGGTCAATTAGTTATCTCCTTTAAAAATCAAGATCAGCTAAATGAAATTCTTGAGAACTTTGATCAATGATTAGAATCATTCTATTACTGTTAATTATTTCCAATGCTAATTGTTTAGCACAAACCAACGATACTCTAGACAAAAATAAATTTACCCACCGTTCTACCATACTATCTAGCATTATTCCAGGAAGCGGTCAAATTCACAACAATAAAATTAAACCGTTAAATCTACATACCAGATTGTGGTGGAAATTGCCAATAATCTATGGAGGTTTAGGTACTGCTAGTTATCTAATCAAATTTAATCATCAAGAATTCAAAACTATTAAAGATGAAAGACTTAGTAGACAAAATGGTAATTCCGCTGTAAACTACATTACCTACTCTAGTGAACAACTAAAATTAATTCAAAATGAGTATAGAAGATTAAGAGATTTTTCAATTATATCATTTCTCGGCGTTTACTTACTTCAAATTATTGATGCAAATGTTGAGGCACATCTATTTTTGTTTGATATTAGTGACAACTTGAGTATTAATTTCAAACCTTTAAATCAAAATATTGTAGGTTCGAGCTATTTGGTTCCACAATTTTCTTTAAATTATAAATTATAAATTATTTGACTTTATTTAAATACATTTTATTTTAATTAATAAGTAGTTATATGGAAAAATATGATTTATGTATAATAGGCGCTGGCCCCTCTGGATATGCTGCAGCTATGAGATCTATTGACTTCGGGAAAAAAACTCTTTTAATTGAGAAAGATAAAGTTGGTGGAGCAGGACTATATAATGGAGCCCTTTCTTCTAAAACCCTGTGGGAATTGTCTGAAAAATTAAGAACGGTTAATGAACGTATTAAATCTGTAGGAGGAAAAATCATTGATATGACTTGGGAAGAAACTCAAAAGACATTAATGGATGCAACCTTTGATAGAAAATTTCAATACTCTTCTCATTTAAAACTTCTGCAATCAAAAGCACTTAAAAATATTTTTAAATATGAGCGTGGTCTTGGAACTTTTATTGATAATCACCATGTGAAAATCCAAAAATCGAATAATGAAATTAAAACTATTTATTCTAAAAATATAATAATTGCTACTGGAAGTAAACCAAGAACTATTCCAAATATTGATGTCGATGAGAAAATCATTATGACTAGTGATGGTGTAGATCATATGAAAAACTTTCCAAAATCAATGGTAATTGTTGGAGCAGGAGTAATTGGTTGTGAATATGCCACCATATTTTCAAATTTTGGTAAGACCAAAGTATATTTAATTGATAGGTCAGATAAAATACTTCCATTTGAAGATACAGACATTTCAGAAATGATTAGTAAAAATCTAAAAGAAAAAGGGGTTACTATTCACAATAAGGCACAATTGGAAAGACTAGAAGTAAAAGATGGAGAAGTAGAATATGAACTTTCCTATAAAGATGGAAAAAAAGAAGTTATAAGGGTAGAAAAAGCGTTATTATCTGTCGGAAGAAAGTTGTGTATAGATGGCTTGAAAATGGAAAATGCTGGCGTAACTCTAAGTAAAAGAGGCGTTCATATAGGTGATATAAATACACAAACTAATATTCCTAATATATATGTTGTGGGAGATGCAAGCGGACATATTTCATTAGTAAATGTTGGAGAATTAGAAGGTAGATATGCCGTGGAGAGAATGTTTTCTAAAAAGTATTACCCTTTAAACTATAAAAACATCTGTACTATCATGTTTCTTCAGCCTGAAGTTGCTTCTGTTGGAATAAATGAGAAAACATGTATTGAAGAAAATATTCCAGTTAAGGTAGTAAAGCTAGATTACTCTTGTATTGCAAGAGCTATTGCAATGAGAAAGACCGAAGGGTTTTTTAAAATAATTGTAACAGATGATAAAAAAATGAAGATTTTAGGGATGAGAGCAGTTGGAGAACATGCATCTAGTGCAATTCAAGGGGTTGGACTTTTAATGAAAATGGATAGGAATATTCACGAACTTGCAGAGATGGTACATCCTCACCCATCCATAATTGAAGGTATTCAGGAATGTGTAAGAATGCTGTTAAACAAATCTATTTTTAAAGCTTCTATTTTTAAAGATAAATTATCGTGTTACAGAAGAATTGGTGAATATGTAGAGGATCTTCAAAGACTATAATTTTTATTAATCATTCACTTTTAATTTTCATTTTTTGAAGAATATTTCATTCCTTATTATTATTATTTCTTTATGTTTATTCTCTTGCAAGAATGAGCAAAAAAGTATTTATAAAGAGATTAAAAAAACTGAAATTATTGATTCTGTTAAAATAAATTTTAAGGTTTTAGAAAATGACAACAGAAGAAAAAAAATCAATGCTTTTTTCGAAAAAAAAAGTTCAAGGAATCAATTTAATGGAAATATTTTATTTGCAGAAAATGGAAAAATAATTACTCAGAAAAGTTATGGATATTCTAATTTAAGGAAAAAAGAACTTCTCACTAAAGAACATTCATTTCAGTTGGCTTCTGTTTCTAAGCCATTTACTTCAATAGCTGTTTTACAACTTATAGAAAATAATAAGATTAATTTAAAGGACACTATTCAAGAATTCTTTCCTGAATTTCCATACCATGGAATAACAATTCATCAGCTACTAAGTCATCGGTCTGGAATGAGCCAATACACACACTTTTGTGACGCACCAGATAGCATTTGGCCAGATAAAAGTATTACTATAAACAACCAAGATGTAATAGAAATTATTTCAAGAATAGTTCCACTAATAAATTACAAACCAAATCATAAATATTATTACTGTAATACCAATTATTTAATACTTGCTTCCATAGTTGAACAAGTATCTGGTCTAAGTTTTAAGCAATATGTAAAGAAATATATTTTTGATCCCTCGGGAATGTTTAGCAGCGCAATCTACGATCGTACAAATTTTGAAGATCTCGTTTTACCTGTTCAGGGTTATGAAAATAAAACACCTTGGGAGGATGTTTATTTAAATGGGGTGGTTGGAGATAAGGGAGTCTACTCTACTACAGAAGATTTACTAAAATTTGATAGAGCTCTAGAGAAAAATATATTAATATCAGATTCGTTAAAGAAATTAGCTTTTACCAAAATGAATTTAGAAAGAAAAGGGAATAAAAATTACGGATATGGATTTAGGATAAAAGAGCACGAAAAATATGGAAAGATCGTATACCATACAGGTTGGTGGAAAGGATTTAGATCTTATTTTGTGAAAGTATTGGATAAAAATCAAACGATTATTGTCCTTAACAATGTCAAAAGAGGAAGATTTTTAAATATTGATAAACTAATTGAGCTAATAAATTAGTCTAGAGAGTTAAGTGCTTTTAGGGAAGGACTATAATTATTGTCAATTTCAATTGCTTTAGAGTAACAATTCCTAGCTTTTACTAAATCATTTTTAATTTCATAACAGATTCCAGAATTATGAATTGCTTGAACATAAAACGAATTTAAAGAAGTTGCTTTTTGATAATACATAAGAGCTGAATCTAAAATTGAATTATTTTTTGATAAATTGTACTCTCCCAAAAAGGTATTTCCTATATTAAAGTAAGTTTCCTCAAAATTAGAATCTATTTGAACAATGAATTTAAATGCTTTTCTTGCTTCAGAATAATTCTCATTAAAGTGGTAATAAAGACCTTTATTTCTATGTGCCTCTATACTAGATGAATTTATTTCAATTGCAGAATTATAATAATCAACTGCAATGTCATTTCCTGCACTTTCGGATAACATTCCCATATGAATGTAAGCATCGAAATAGTTAGGATCTACTTCTATTGCAGTTTGATAGGAGGACGATGCTAAATTAGAATTGCCTAAAAAATGGTAAATCATGCCTTTAATGAAATAAGCTTCTGCAATTCTTTTATCAATTTTCAAAACTTGATTTGCTAGTTTCATAGCTTCTTCTGTTTTTTTCTCAAAAAGAAAAATTTTAGCTCTTAATAATCTAGCTGGTATAATATCAGGATCTTCTTTTATACAATTGTCTAAATATATTTTTGATTCATCAATCAAGCTAATGTCTTGTTTAATAACTGCTAGTTCGTATAGAATAGATGCTTTATGGTATTTCAAAAATGAAAGATCTGGAGTAATACTTAATGCTCTATTTATGTCCTCTAAAGCAGAGTTAAGATTTCTCTTATTTTGATGATAAAGAGCTCTTTTTAGATATACATTAGGACTCTTAGGGTTGTTAATTATTTCTTTATCAATTTCATAAAGTTCATTATTCAAATTGGAGTTGACTATAGCAGGTTCATTTTCCACCAATGGAATCTTCTCGTTGCTTTCAGAATTACAACCAATAATAAAAAATGAAATGAAAAGTAATTTTTTCATATTTAAATAAAAAAGGGCCAAAAAAGGCCCTTAAATATAAATTGAATTAGCTATTTAACTGATCTATAATTTTGTTTTCTAGCTCGTCTGAAAGTTCTGGATTGTCTAAAAGTATTTCTTTAACTGCATCTCTACCTTGTCCGAGTTTCGTATCTCCATAAGAATACCAAGAACCAGATTTGTTAATGATATTCATTTCTACACCAAGGTCAATAATCTCCCCTGTTTTGGAAATTCCCTCACCATACATTATATCAAATTCTGCTTGCTGAAAAGGAGGTGCTACTTTATTTTTAACCACTTTTACTCTAGTTCTGTTTCCAATAACTTTGTCTGCATTTTTAATAGCACTTGATCTTCTAATATCGATTCTTACAGAAGAATAAAACTTCAAGGCATTTCCACCAGTGGTAGTTTCTGGATTACCAAACATAACACCAATTTTTTCTCTTAGCTGGTTAATAAATATACAGCAGGTGTTGGCCTTACTTATAGAACCAGTTAACTTTCTTAGGGCTTTGGACATTAATCTTGCTTGAAGTCCCATTTGATTGTCTCCCATTTCACCTTCAATCTCAGCTTTTGGAGTTAATGCGGCAACAGAATCAATTACTAAAATATCAATAGCTCCCGATCTAATTAAATTATCGGCTATTTCTAAAGCTTGTTCACCATTATCAGGCTGTGAAATTAGAAGATTATCAATATCTACTCCCAAATTTTTAGCATAGAACTGGTCAAAAGCGTGTTCAGCATCAATTATAGCTGCAATACCACCATTTTTTTGAGCCTCTGCAACAGCATGTATTGCTAAAGTAGTTTTTCCGGAAGATTCAGGTCCGTAAATCTCAACCACTCTCCCTTTTGGAAAACCACCTACACCTAGAGCTCTATCTAAGGTAACAGATCCTGTTTTTATGACTTCTAATTTTTCTACAGGCTCATCCCCCAATCTCATCACAGATCCTTTGCCATAAGACTTGTCTAAACGGTCTAGAGTAACTTGTAATGCTTTTAGTTTTTCTTTATTTATTTCTTCCATTTTGTATTAATTTTCTACTAATTTCACAATTAACTACATAAACATTTTACGTACTAATCTAGAGCCTCCAT
>CALKFX010000171.1 GCA_938084875.1 uncultured Flavobacteriales bacterium
AGTCAATTTTATTCTAACGGAAAATTACTACTCACAGGAGAATATCTTGTATTAGATGGTGCTACAGCCCTAGCAGTTCCAACTAAATTTGGACAAGACCTGTTGGTGAGTGAGATTACAGAACCTCAATTACTTTGGGGAAGTTTTACCCATACTGGAGACTGTTGGTTTGAGGCTGTTTTTGACTTGCCTAAACTAAGACTTGTCTCTGCCACTTTTAATTCTGATACCGAAGAAAACGCAGAATTTATAGCTGAAACGCTACAAGATATTTTATTAGAAGCTAGAAAGCTACATCCAGAATTTTTACAATCAAAAACTGGTTTTATAGTGAAAACAACCCTAACATTTCCTAAAGATTGGGGTTTAGGAACTTCTTCTACCTTAGTAAATAACATTGCTCAGTGGGCAGCTATAGATGCCTATCAACTGTTACAGAATTCTTTTTCTGGAAGCGGTTATGATATTGCCAATGCACAACATAATTTGCCAATATTGTATCAGTTAAAAAACAAAAAACCGCTTATAAAAACAGTAGACTTTAGCCCTCAATTTAGTGATCAGTTGTATTTTGTTTATTTAAATAAAAAACAAAATAGTAGAGAAGGCATTGCCAAATACAAAGAAAATAATGATGATTTTAAAAATGAAATACATCGAATTTCTGAAATTTCTTTAGAAATGTGTTCTGTAAAATCACTTTTAGACTTTGAAAGATTAATAGAAGAACACGAACAAATTATTGCATCCATTATAAAACTAAAACCCGTTAAAGAACTATTATTTCCTGACTATCTAGGAGCTATTAAAAGTTTAGGCGCTTGGGGAGGAGATTTTGTTTTAGTAACAGGAAATAAAAGCACTTTACAGTATTTTAAAGAAAAAGGATATGAAACAATTCTTTCCTATTCAGATATGATATTATGAAAAAAGTAATTATTATTGGAGGGGGTGCAGCAGGTTTTTTTACGGCAATTAATGCCAAAGAAATGAATCCTAGTCTTGAGATTACAATTTTAGAAAAAGGAAAGGAAGTACTACAAAAAGTGAAAATTTCTGGAGGAGGTCGTTGCAATGTTACACATGCTTGTTTTGAGCCAAAAGAGTTGGTGAAATTTTACCCACGTGGTGAAAAAGAACTATTGGGTCCTTTTCATCAGTTTATGACAGGTGATACTTTTGAATGGTTTGAAAATAACGGAATTCCTCTAAAAATAGAAAAAGACAATCGTGTTTTTCCTGAATCTAATACATCGCAAACCATTATAGATTGTTTTCTAGGAAAAACTAAGGCATTAGGAATACCTGTGTTAAAAAACCATGGAGTTACTTCTATCAAAAAACAAGGAGATTCTTGGCTGGTAACTACCAAAGAACAGCAATTTGTTTGTGATACAGTGGTAATGGCAGCAGGAAGTAGTAAAAAAGTATGGGATTTGTCACAATCTCTTGGTCATGCTGTTATATCTCCTGTACCCTCATTGTTTACCTTTAATATTAAGGATATTAGAATTAAAGACTTGTTAGGAATATCGGTATCTAATGCTACTGTAAAATTAATAGATACTAACTTGGAAGCTTCTGGGCCATTGTTAATTACCCATTGGGGCATGAGCGGTCCTGCAATTTTAAAACTTTCTGCATTTGGAGCACGAGTTTTGGCAGCTAAAAATTATGAATACAAAGTGCAGGTAGATTGGCTGTCTAGACCTACTAATAAAATTGTAAATGTGTTGTTGAACTTAAAAAAGAAACAACCAAAAAAACAAGTAATTGTTCGTTCTCCCTTTGAGGAAATTCCAAAAAGACTCTGGGAGCGTTTTGTAATCGCTTCTCAAATTCCTAGTACATTAAATTGGGCAGATGTAAGTCATGTTCAAATAGATTCTTTGGCTAATCAACTTACTAAAAGTGTCTTTACTGCCAAAGGGAAAAGTACTTTTAAGGAAGAGTTTGTAACAGCAGGTGGAGTAGATTTAAAAGAGATTAACTTTAAAAACTTTGAAAGTAAATTACAAGATAACGTGTTTTTTGTAGGTGAGGTTTTAAATATAGATGCTGTTACAGGTGGCTTTAATTTTCAGAATGCCTGGACTGGTGGTTGGTTGTGTGCTAAAGGCTTGGCAAACTTGTAACTATTATTATCACTCTTGTTCTGAAGCATAACTCTAAAATAGGTTAAACTTTTTATTTAGTTGTTTTTAACTGATCTAGTAGCAGGTCTAATTGAGTTCTGTCAAAATAGTTGCCTTGCTTTATCACTGCGTTAATCTTCTTAGTATTATTAATATCAACTAAAGGGTTGGCATCTAGAATCACTAAATCTGCCCAATTGTTTTTTGCAATGCTTCCTAGTTCGTTTTCTAAATTAAAGTACTCTGCAGGATTTTTAGTCGCAGCTTTTATAGCCTCTAAAGGAGATAAGCCAGCTTCAACTAAAACAGCTAATTCTTCATGTAAGCTTCGTCCGGGAGTTAAAAAGTAGATTGGAGTATCTGTGCCAGCCATAATTTTAATGCCTTTATCATGAACTCTTTTAGTCATATCAAACATCCATTTGGAATATTTTTCATTAAATGGAGTTACCTCTGTTTTCTTCAAATTATTAATATAATTCAACCACTGCTCTTGAACATTTTTTGGTAAATAGGTAAAACTTTCTTGCCATTCTTTAGTGGCAAAAGGTCTTCGTTTAGAGGCTGTATTTAGTGTTAGAGTTGGAATTTGCCAAGTATCATTTTTTGCCAACACATCTAAGACTTTATTAGCTTTGTCTAGATCAAAATTCTCAATAGCTATCTGCCTTTGTTCTTTATGAATTCTAGAGCGCAAAACGCCCCCTTTATCATCTTTTCCAGAAGCTAAGAGTTGTTGTCTTTGTAGTAATAATTCATCTGAATTAGAGGCACAAGACAGTTCTAAGTTTCTAAAATGTTCCATGCTGTTTAATCCTGCATTGGAGGCGCCAATTACATCCATACTTAATGGTACATGACCAGTTACTTTTAGTCCTTTTTCTTTGGCAAGTTTTGTTACTTCCTTAAATTGTTCTGGAGTTAACATTTCGTAGGCTTTAAGAAAATCTACTTCTAAGCTGTCTAATTCGTTAATTTTATTTTTTACATCATCAACAGTTTTTAGACCAACTGAAAGTGGCGGATGGCTAAGATCGCTTCCATCATACACATTAGGTGTTCCGTCTAAAAGAGGCCCAGCTACCATTACTCTTGGAGCACTGGTTGGGTTGGCTAAAGATTTTTCTTTCCATGTATTTACAAAATTAATATCACCTCCTGTATCTCTGACGCTTGTAATACCATAAGCTAAAAATAAATCTAGCATGTTAGGAGCCATTTCTTTGATAAAAGAAAAGTGAATATGAGCATCCCATAACCCAGGAATCATAAATTTCCCTGTACCGTCTATAATGGTATTTTGTTTAGATAATTGAAGTTCTGGAGAAGGAGAAACCTGAATTATTTTTCCTGCCTTAATAATAATTGTTTGGTTTTCTAACAATCCAATTTCAGGATCTATGGTAGAAATATTTTCAATACAAAGTGCGTCTTCAAAAAACACCTCAGAATTCTGACAAGCAAAGAATGTGAAAATTAAAAAGTATACTACATAAGATGTTTTCTTCATTGCTAAAAAATTGGAGATTAAGGCTATTTGTATAAAAATGATTTTTAATGTGTTGATTTAAATCATTTTATTAATAATAATAGCTTTCACGAAAATAGAAGAATTTTTTTAAAAAGAAGTAAAAACAGCTAGTGATGTTCTTTTGCTAAAAAAGCAGATAAATTAAAGTAAATTAAGCTAGCTCTCCTCTATGAGGTTTCAAAGCATCTCTATATACTTTCATATCAGATTCATTTACTACAATAAAGGCAGCACACAACATTGGGTTAAGTTTTGTAACCCCAATCTCAATACATGGAAGATTTTCTATGGAAGCAAATTCCTTTAAATGAATGGTATGGTGTTTTGCAGTTTCTAGGGCGTGAGGTCCTCTAAAATCCCATAATAGTTTTACTTTTCTTTCCAACAGAATACAATTTTAAAACAAAAATACTCTTTTCTAACTAGAAATGGGCATTGATATTTGTGTGTATTTACGGTTATTTCTTCTTTAAGATTAAAGCAATAATTCCCAATCTTGCAATTAAGAAAACCACCATACCAAAAGCGGGCGATAAAGAAGCTACTTTAATTCCTCCGGCAATAATTTCTGGTTTTACATTTCCAAAAGATTGAATAAAATTAAAAGCGGTAATTAAACCAATAATTTGTCCTAAGAAACCCCACACCAATGCAAACAAACTTACAGATGCGATTAGTTTTTGAGTTTTACCATTTTCATCACCTTTTAAAAGTGCTTTTACGATTAATCCAATACAGATAATAAGCGTAATTAAAAGTGTGTACATAAAAAGTGGTCCGCCTTCTTTTAATAAATTAGTAAATAAGGGTTTCATTAATTGAGCTGTCATTTTAAAATTCATATTTTTAATTGTTATTTGATGTCAAATGTATTTTTAATGTTTGTTGGTTTTTTGTTTAATCGATAAGTAACCAAAACAAAACTAAAATCGACCAAATAAGCCTTGGTTTAGTAAATATCTGCAAAAACATGTCAAAAACCAGCTAAAATTAGAATTTGACCGTTATAAATAATGGTAGGTATAGAAAAATAGTATTATTGCAAGATGATGTTATCCTTTGGTAAAATAAAAAAATACATTTTTAAATTAATTGGCCACTCATTTTTTTGGGTGATTATTTATTTTTTTTACAATTATTTCTTAGGATTTGGAAGCAATCAAAAAACTTATATCCAGTCATTTTCGGCTTTTTTAATGCCTGTAACAATAACGATTAGCTACTTTGTAGTTTGTTTTTTGGTTCCAAAATACTTACTTAAAAAGCTTTATAAAAATTTTATACTTTATACAATATACACGCTTATTCTTTCTATTTATGCCATTATTCTTACCGTATTATTTGCGTTAGTTTATTTGGCAGATCTAAACCCAGAAAATGCATCGCCCATTACCAAAACATTGCCGTTTATTATTTTGGGTGTCTTTTTTGTGGTATTAATTGTGGTGTCTTTAAGTTTGATACTTCATAATTACAAATCCATTGTAAAAAACGAAGATTTAAAGAATAAAATTTTAAAAACGCAATTGCAACTAAAAGAACAAGAGTTAAAATTATTGAAGATGCAAATACATCCTCATTTCTTATTTAATTCCTTAAATACCATTTACGGTTTTGCACTAAAAAAAGGTGATGAAGCTCCAGAAATGATTTTAAAACTATCTAATCTGCTAGATTATATTCTGTATCAAATTGAAAAGCCAACAGTTTCTTTAGAAAATGAAATCAATCATTTAGAAGATTATATTTCTTTAGAGAAATTACGTTTTCATGATACATTAGAAGTGAACCTTATTAAGGGAGATGACATCTCAGAGATGTATATTGCACCCATGTTGTTAATTCCTTTTGTTGAAAATAGTTTTAAACATGGTGCTATTATTGATGGATGTTTAGCCATTATGATTGCTGTAAAAAGGAACAGTGAAATGTTGTTTTTTGAAGTAGAAAATTCTGTTTTAGAAAAGACAAATGACTCAACCGGAATTGGATTAGAAAATATAAAAAAGCGATTAGAAATGTTATATCCAAATGCATATACTTTAGAAATAAATAGAACATATAAGTTATTTAAAGTGCAATTAGCCATCAATATAAACGGATTAAAAACGCATAAAAATGTCGATGAAAGTTAAGTGTATTATTGTTGATGATGAGCCAGTGGCTAGAGATATTATTAGCTCTTTTGTTGCTAAAATTCATGATTTAGAGTTGGTAGCCACTTGCAAAAATGTGTCTGAAGCGTTTACGGTTTTGCAGAACAATTCTATTCAACTGATATTTCTAGACATTAATATGCCAGAAATTTCCGGCTTATCGTTGGCAAAATCCATTCAACATAAAAGTCAAGTTATTTTCACAACTGCTTACAGAGAATATGCCATAGAAGGTTTTGATTTACAAGCGATAGATTATTTATTAAAACCTATTTCTTTTGATCGTTTTTTAAAGGCAGTTCAAAAATATTTTGATTTACATGTTTCAAAAGAAACTGTAAAAGAAGAAGTGCAATCTTTAGAAAAAGAAACCTCAATTTTTGTTCGTTCAGATAGAAAAATGGTAAAAGTAAGATTTAGCGAAATCAGATATGTAGAAAGCTTAAGTGATTACGTTAAAATATTTACCAACCAAGAAACGATTGTTACAAGAGAAACTATTAGCAATATAGAATCTAAATTACCATCTAAAGAATTTCTTAGAACTCACAGGTCATATATTGTTTCTATGAATAAAATTAACTCTTTTACCAATGAGTTTGTAGAGTTAGATAAAAAAGCGATTCCAATTAGCAGATCTTATAAAGAAAATGTCTTACAAAAGTTGGCGGGAAAATAAGTCAAAAACTGCTATATTTGCAGTAAATTTTAACGATTGAATACACAGCAATTTATTCCACATTCACTTCAGAGAAAATTAGAAATATTTTCATGTACATGGAAAACACCTAGCAATATTGCTTTGGTGAAATATTGGGGGAAAACAGCTCCTCAGATTCCTAAAAATGCATCTGTTAGTTTTACGCTTAGTAAAAGTCATACCATTACTACTATTAATTTTACACCTAAAGATACTTCAGCAACAGAAGAA
>CALKFX010000172.1 GCA_938084875.1 uncultured Flavobacteriales bacterium
CTTGGAATTAAAATAGTATGAGGTTTTATCTTCATATCTTAATTACTTTATCACATCTATTTAGTGTTGATTCTCTGTGAGAAATTAAAATTGATGTAATATTTTTATCCAGATTATATATTGTGTTCATAACGAGTTCCTCAGTTTTTTCATCTAAAGCAGATGTTGCTTCATCAAAAATTAGAATATCGGGGTTGTTGTATAAGGCTCTGGCTATTCCAATTCTTTGTTTTTGACCACCTGACATTTTAACTCCCCTTTCTCCAATTAGTGTTTTAATGCCCTGAGGTGTTGATTCAATGTAGGTTTCTAATTCAGCAAGTTTTATGCATTCTGATATCCTATGTTTATCTATTTCTTTATTTGAAACGCCTAAAGCAATATTATTTTCTATGGAATCATCTATCAAAAAAATATCTTGGGGAACATACCCAATTAAATTTCTCCAACTATTCATCCTTTTTTCTATATTATAGTTATCTACTAGAATACTTCCACTATTAGGCGTTATAATTCCTAATAAAACATTAACTAATGAACTTTTTCCTGAACCTGAAGCGCCCATGACACCAATTTTACTTCCTTTTTTAATTGATAAATTAAAATCCTTAAATATTTCTTTTTGACCGTAGCTCAAGTTCAATGATTTAATCTGAATTTCATCAATGAATTTAATTCTTTCTAGTGATTCTATTTGATGAATTTCGAACTTATTAACCCTGTTAAATTCATTATAAATTAAATCTAAAGAAATTTTATCATGCTTTAAATGCTGAATTGCCCCAACTAATCTGTTTAAAGAAGGAATCATTCTAAAGGTCGCCGCTACAAAAACTCCAATAATTGTAATTATGCTCGCAATATTTATTTCATTTAGAAGTAGGAAAAAAATAAACCCAATTAAACCTAATATTGATACCAACTCTAATAAATGTCTTGGCGTTTGTTGAAGTGTTAAGTATTTGGATTGTATTTTTGCTTTATCGTGAAGGGAATTAGAAAATAATTCTACAACATATCTATTTTTATTTAAAACTTTAAACTCTTTAAATCCTCCAAAGCCATCAATAATTTTTTTAGAAATATTGGCTTGTATTTTTTGCATTTTCATGCTCCAAGCTTTCAAAATAGATTTTGTTGAAATAGAATAAATAAATGCGAAAGACAGGAAAAATGAGGAAATCAAAAGAGCCCCTTGTGGCTCAATAAAAATTAAAGTTATAATAACTGACAATATTAAAAAGAACTCAATTATTATTGTTATTAAAGCACTACACAAATTAATAATATTAGATATTTCAACTTGAATATTTTTAGTGTAAAAAGATGAGTGGTTAGAAATAAAATTTTCATAATCTTGACTTAAATATTTAGAAAATAAATTTGTTGATAAATATGTATTTAAGTTTACTATGAGTTTGTTCTGAAAATAACTTAATAAAATTAGAAATGATGATTTTATAAAATAGATGACGACAACAAATGTTAATATATAATAAATTAATTGTCTGTCTGTAATTTTTAAAATTAGATCACTAGCAAGAAAATTGTTTAAAGAACTTCTAACTTTTTCAGGTTCTACTATAGCCTCTAAAAGCGGTATGATAATTCCTAATCCAATTATTTCAAAAATCATTCCAATAAACAATAGAAAAGTTAATAGAATTAATCCTCTCCTTTGTCTTTTACTAACAAGCTCTGATATTTTTTTTATACTACTTATCATAGCCTTTTAAGGTATTTTCCATAATCATTGCCTTTATATTTTTTAGAGGCTTCTATAAGTTGTTTATGGTCAATAAATCCTCTAACAAATGCAACCTCCTCAATACAACCTATTTTTTTGTTTGTTCTTTTTTCGATTACTTTAACAAATTCATTTGCATCAGCTAGGCTATCAGGAGTCCCTGTGTCTAGCCAAGTGATACCACGCTCAAGAATCTGAACCTCTAGTTGTTTTAAATCAAAATAATGATTATTGATACTCGTGATTTCTATCTCACCTCTCTCAGATGGTTTTACTTCCTTCGCAATATTAATTACGCTATTTGGATAAAAATAAAGACCTGGAATTGCAAAGTTTGATTTAGGTTTTTTTGGCTTCTCTTCAATGCTTAACACTTCTCCATTTTTATTAAACTCAACCACTCCGTATCTCTGTGGATCTTGTACCTCTAAGGCAAAAATAGTTGGCTTATTATCTAATATTTTATTTCTTAAAAGAGTTCCTAAACCACTTCCATACAAAATATTATCTCCAAGAATTAAGGCTACTGAATCCTGACCTATAAATTTTTCGCCAATAATAAAAGCTTCAGCTAACCCATTAGGACTATCCTGTACTTCGTAACTGAAAGAGCAGCCTAGGTCTGAGCCATCACCCAATAATTTAACAAAGGAATCTTTATCATGAGGTGTTGTTATAAAAAAAATTTCTCTAATACCCGCTAGCATTAGAACCGAAAGAGGATAATAGATCATTGGCTTATCATAAACCGGTAACAGCTGCTTACTAACAGCAATTGTTGCTGGAAAAAGTCTAGACCCTGTGCCTCCTGCAAGAATAATTCCTTTCATTTCTACAATTTCTTAAGCAGCCAACTAGATGACTGTATTTTATCTCCAAGGCCATCAATAAGGGCCACATTCATCTGTTCGCAAATAGGCTTTTCGGGACAAATTTCATTATTTTGATCGCCTCCATTTGCAAAACCAAGATCATACTCTTCTTCAAACTGTCCAGCGATCATTTTAATGGTGGCGCATACGGTTCTATCGGTATCAATAGAAAGTATGGCCTTATCTACTGCTTTAATGTTTGAAACGATGATCATGCGCTCATTTTCATCCTGAAACTCTCTACTACCCTTAAGGTCTCTTTGATGGTCGTTATTTATGATCACAAAAAGCTTGTCTGCAATGGCCTTAGCATTATTAAAATACTCTAGGTGGCCTTTATGAATGGGGTTAAAGTATCCTGAAACGATAATGGCTTTTAGCTTACTCATTATTAAAAAAATATTTATTCTTTATTTTCATATCTTACAATTGTACGCTATTATACCTCATTCTTATTTTCGGCATTCAATTGCTACTGCATTTTCAAACCTGTCCATATCTTCAACTAGTTTAAACATTTCATCCTTGGAATCATTAAACTTACAAACTCTGATTTGTGTAAAGCCGACATTTTTAAGTTCTTCTGAAAGAGATTTATTGTCCCACATCCACAAATGATGGGAATTTCCAAAAAAAGAATTAAGAAAACCTTTTAGTCCTCTTGGTCTATCTTTTATTCCAAGCAGGGTGTTGTTTATAAAACTTAAGCTTGCTAGGTTGTCACCATTGTCAAGCTCATTTATGTATGAACGAGCTGCAAATTCCAGATCTGGCACAATACACCTAAAAATTCCTCCTTTTTTCAAAATCTTAAAAGAATTCATTATTGCTTGTCTAAAATCTTGAAGTGAAAGATGCTCTAAAGTATGTGAACAATAAAGTCCATCACAGGAATTCTCATCAATTGGTAAACCCTTAATAACATCACCATATAGAACATTTGAAGGAAAAGTAACATTTAATTTACTTTTCAAAATAGATCCAAGTATAGGTGTCTTTTGAATTCTTAATGTTGGCGAAACATCAAAATTAATCCACTCTTTGGGGGCCGATAGTCCACAGCCGTATTGTACATAAATTTTTGTCATTGATTTTGTAATTATCTGTAGTCTTTTTTAAGCAGCCAACTACTTGACTATATTTTATTTCTAAGGCCATCTATTAGTGCCTCATTCATCTCTTCGCAAACTGAGAAATCATTTTAATGGTCTCGCATACGGTTCTATCCTTGTCAATAGATAGAATTGCTTTATCTACAGCTTTAATATTAGAAACGATGATCATGCGCTCATTCTCATCCTGAAACTCTCTACTTCCCTTTAACTCTCTTTGATGGTCGTTATTTACAATCACAAAAAGCTGATCAGCAATGGCCTTAGCATTATTAAAATATTCTAGATGACCTTTATGAATGGGGTTAAAGTATCCTGAAACTATGATGGCTTTTTGCTTTTCCAAATTAAAAAAGATTATTAATGATTTTTACTACTGCTGGTAGGTGAGATTTCTTTTGTGGTAAAAATAGTGCTCTTTTCATCCTTTTCCAATTGAATACGTACTTGATGAAAGAACCCCTCTACCATCAAAAACTATAGTCTTTGAAAAGTCTAAACTCTTAAACGCCTCCCACTCGGTTAAAATGGCTGCCGCATCAATGCTTAGGTCTAATGTGTTTAGAGAATCAAGTACCGAAATTCGCGACTTTAAATCTTCTGTTTTTGAAGCCTCCCAATAAAAATCAATATCGCTAAAGATAGATTCTTTGGATACCATCGGATCGTAAATTTCCAAAATTGCTCCAGCTTTAAATAATTTCTCCGTAACATAGATTGCAGGGCTTTCTCTGGAATCATTGGTGTTGGCTTTAAACGCCCAACCTAAAATAGTAATCTTTTTCCCGGTTAAATCACCGCCAAAATGATCAATAATTTTTTGAGCAAAGCGATCTTTTTGATAGTCATTTATCTTAATCACTTGATGCCAATAGTCTGCCACTTCATCGAGACCATAATGGAGACAGAGATAAACCAGGTTTAAAACATCCTTTTGAAAACAGCTCCCCCCAAAACCTACAGAAGCTTTTAAGAACTTGGATCCAATTCTATGGTCCATCCCGATAGCTTTAGACAATTCTTCAATATCGGCACCTGTTTTTTCACAGAGTGCAGAAAGACTGTTAATCGAAGAAATCCGCTGCGCAAGCATCGCATTGGAGGCTAACTTTGATAGCTCTGAAGACCAAACATTGGTGGTCAGTATTTTCTCTTTTGGAATCCAGTTGGCATAGATATCAACTAGGGCCTGAACCGCTTTTTGTCCCGTTTCGGTTGGATCCCCACCAATAAGTACCCGGTCTGATTTAAACAAATCCTCAATGGCAGTCCCTTCGGCTAAAAACTCAGGATTGGAAAGAATTTCAAAGTGTACTCCATTTCCCTCACTGTCCAAAATTTCTTTAATTTTTTCAGCGGTGCGAACCGGAAGAGTGGATTTTTCAATGACAATCTTATCGGTTTTGGCTACTCTTGCAATATTTTTTGCACACGCTTCAACATAACGTAAATCCGCAGCCATACCGGCTCCTTCTCCTTCTGTTTTGGTTGGGGTGTTGACCGCCATAAAAATCATTTCAGCTTCGTCTATGGCTTTATCTACTGCTGTAGTGAAAAATAAATTTCTCCCTCTAGCCTCTGCTACCACTTTTGCTAAACCGGGTTCATATACTGGAAGTGTATCCAAAGGGCCATTCCAAGCTGCAATGCGCGCTGCATTTAAATCAACCACAGTAACTTTTATGTCGGGACATTTTAATGCAATTACAGCCATGGTAGGTCCTCCCACATATCCTGCACCAATACAACAGATTTTTTTAATCTTCATCCTGTTTTTTTAAAAGCCACGAAGAAGATTGAATCTTGTCGCCTAACCCTTCCAAAAGTCCAATACCCAGTTCTTTACAAATCGGCACCTCAGGAATACTGTCATTATTTTGATCCCCCCCATTAGCAAAAAACAAATCATACTCAGTGCCGTATTCATTCGCTAAAAAACGCAGCGTCGCGCATTGAGTCTTATCCTTATCAATAGAAACAAGAGCTTTGTCAACAATACCAATAGCCTCTACAATAATAAGGCGCTCATCTTCATCCATAAAGGCTTTACTTCCCTTTAAGGCGCGTTGCAAATCACTATTTACAATTACCCAAAGCGCATCGCCCTTAGTCTTCGCTTTTTCAAAAAGCACTAAGTGCCCCTTGTGAAGGGGGTTAAAATATCCGGATACAATAATTGCTTTTGGTTTCATTTACGCCCTATTATAATCATCTTCAATACGGACAATATCGTCCTCCCCAAAATAGGTTCCTGTTTGAACTTCAATGAAAACAACTTTCTCTTGTCCTTTATTTTCAATTCGGTGTTTTACGCCTTGTGGAATTAAAATGGTTTGCCCGATCTTATATTCTTTTGCTTCTCCATCCAAAGTAATGGTTCCTGTGCCTTCCACTAGGGTCCAAGCCTCAGAGCGCTTATAGTGGTACTGGTATGAAAGTCTTCCTCCTGGATCCACTTCAATCCGCTTTAGCTTATAAGTGGGTTCATCATGCAGTACAAAAAAACGTCCCCAAGGGCGCTCTTCACTTTCTATGGATATCATCGGTTCTCTTTTTCGTTAAATAATACAATATGAGGCTGGGTACTCAAAAATTTAGTGGCCAAATAAAAGCTGATTTTACGCTTGATTAATTTTTCAATCTTTTCTTCCAACTGCGCAATATAATCCATGTTTAATTGCTCTCCAATTAAGAATATTTCAATTTTACCAGAATCATTGCCGTGCACATAATCTCCAACTAAAATGATTTCTTTGACTGCCCCCATTCGCTCTAGCACGGTATCTACTATATCTTCTAATCCTAAGTGCTTTAAGACTACTTTTTG
>CALKFX010000173.1 GCA_938084875.1 uncultured Flavobacteriales bacterium
CCAATCCTGTTTGGGAGTTCATCTGTGTTAGATAAAACAATAAAAGAATTAAGGGAAAATATTTTCTTAAAATAAGTACCATTATATTTGCATAATTTTATTTCGTTTTAATCGTTAATAAAAACAATTCTTTCTAAAGAAGGTCTATTTATACATGTTTATAAATCAATACAAATTTAAGCTGCAAATTGAATTGACTAAAGGTTATTCCTTTGTTTTTATACTCTTTTTGGTGTTAATAAACAGTAATTCATTATTAGGACAAATAGAGAATAGTCAAAAATCAAGCCAATTAGAGGATGCTCTGAACTGGAATGCAAAAGACTCTATTGTTTTAGATATGAGAAATAAACAAACCCATCTATATTCTGATGCACACATAGACTACGGAGAAATAATTTTAGATGCATGCTACATTAAATTTGATTTTGAAAGTAAAATTGTACATGCAAAATATTGTTTAGATAGTAATAATCAGAAAATTGGCAAACCAGTTCTATCTGATGGATCCACCTCTACCACTTCTGACTCGTTAAAATATAACTTTAAAACAAAAAAAGGGATAACCTATGAAGTACTTCTTCAGGAAGGAGAAAGTTATATTCATGGAGAAAAAGTTAAAAGGCAAAATAATGGAGATGTTCATATTAGGAATGCTCTTTATACTACATGCGATTTAGAACATCCACATTTTTATTTCAAATTAAGAAAAGCAGTCATTAAGCCCAACGATAAAATTATTTCTGGCCCAGTTAACTTACATATTGCAGATATTCCAACCCCTCTTGGCTTACCATTTGCCTTTTTACCCAACAAAAAAAACAAGAGTTCTAATGGCCTTATTATTCCAAATTATGGAGAATCTAGAGCATTAGGGTTTTATTTACTTGGAGGAGGATATTACCACCAGTTTAAAGGTGGCAAACTTAGCACTTCAATAACTGGCGACATATACAGTTTAGGTTCTTGGGGAATTAGTAACTCAACTAGCTACAAAGTAAGATATAAATATAGTGGACAGTTCAGTTTAAATTTCAGAAATACTATTCAAGGGGAAAAAGGCTTTGAAGATTACAACAAAAGCAAAGATTTTTTTATAAAATGGAACCACCAAAACGATACAAAACTTAATCCAGGAACTACTTTTAGAGCATTGATCAATGCAGGAACCACCACCAATTTTAGAAATGACTACAACAATATCTCAGCACAAAACTATTTGACTAACACTTTTAATTCCAATATTGCTTGGAGTAAGAAATTTAAAGGGGCAATATCCACTAACTTAAGTGTAAATTTAAGACACAGCCAAAACAGCAATTCTGGATTGATGACTTTTACACTTCCTGAAATTGCATATAATGTAAATCGATTTTACCCATTTAAAATGTTAAGAAAAAATAGTATTAACAAAAACTTTATCCATGAAATAATTGATCAAACAAATATAAATTACCAGATGAATACCAAGAACCAGTTGAGTTTAAATTCAGAAAATCTTCTAAATAATAACATAGAAAGTTTACTTACAAAATCAAAAAACGGAATGAGGCATAATCTAAGTGCTTCAAGTTCCATAAAGCTTTTTGGAAAGAACGTGACCATCAATCCTTCTTACAAACTTTCCTCCTTATGGTATATGGAACAAATTAATAGAAACTGGGACAATTCTAAAAATGAAATTATTAACGATACTGTTAAAGGATTTTCTCAAATTTATTCTCAAAGTATAAGCGCTTCTGCAACAACCAAAATTTATGGATTCTATAGTTTTGCAAAATTTCTTTCTGGAAAACATGGCACTAAAATTAGACACACTGTCACACCAAATATTAATTTTAGTTACAGACCCAATACACATCCATGGCAAACGTATCAGTCAGATTCTCTAGGCAACACTCAATCTTATTCTCCGTTCTCAAATAATATTTATGGAACAGTAAATTCATCCGAGTCTGGAAGAATTGGTTTTAGTTTAATCAATTCTTTGGAATTAAAAAGAAAAAATTTAAAGGATACAACTAATAAGGAACCATTTTTAAAATCAAAAATTTTAGAAAACCTTAGTCTAAATTCAGGGTACGATCTTACTAAAGATTCTTTCCAGCTAGACAACATAAGAATTATTGGGAGAACTACCCTTTGGAAAAAAGTTAATTTAAGGTTTGCTGGTCAAATAGATCCTTATCAATATGAAAATGGACAAAGAATAAATCAATATCAATTTTCTAAAAATAAAAGTGTAGGTACTCTGAAATCTGCAAATTTTGCCTTAGGAACCAGTTTGAAATCTCCAAAAAATAACAATGAGGAATATAAAAGTGATAAAGCAAGCAAAGAAGAATTAGAAATCATCAATTCCAATCCCGATATGTACATAGATTTTAATATTCCCTGGACTATAGGAATAGATTATAAAATTGATTATCGAAGAACAATTAGTGCCACAATAGACACTTCTTTCATTACTCAAAGTATAGGCTTAAGAGGAGATGTAAGCATTACCAAAAACTGGAAAGTTTCTTACATGACAAATTACGATTTTGTAAATAAGGAGTTTAGTTTTACTTCCATCAATATTGCTAGAGATCTCCATTGTTGGCAAATGAGCTTCAATTGGATTCCTATAGGATTTATGAGAAGTTATAATCTAAACATAAGTGTGAAATCCTCTATACTTCAAGACCTTAAATTACAAAGAAGAAGAACCTGGTACGACAATAATATTCCTTAAATTTATATATGAAATCAACAATAGAAATTCCAAATGCGCCATCTCCTGTAGGACCATATAGTCAAGCAATTAAATACAACGGATTAACAATAGCGAGTGGTCAAATCGCAATAGACCCTAAAACAGGTATTTTAGATACCAGTTCTATTGAAAATGAAACCCACCAAATATTAAAAAATATTGATGCTCTTTTAGAAGCTGGAAATCTAAAAAGAGACAACATATTAAAATGCAGTATTTTTTTGAAAGATATGAATGACTTCAATAAAGTAAATGAAATTTATGGTAGCTTTTTTAATAAGCCGTACCCAAGTAGAGAAACCGTAGAGGTTGCTAGACTTCCAAAAGACGCAAATATTGAAATTAGTTTTATTGCTGGCGAATAGTTAATTACTCAAATTTAAAAACTCGTTCCAGAGTGGGTCCACAGGAGGATTTGCTAAAATAGTTATTTCTTCTTTTTTTACTGGGTGCATAAAAGAAATTGATCTGGCCAACAAATGAATACTACCATCTTTATTGGTTCTTTTTGCGCCATATTTCACATCTCCCTTTATTTTACAGCCCATATGACTAAGTTGTACTCTTATTTGATGGTGACGACCAGTCAATGGATTTATTTTTAAATAGTAATAGTTTCTACTTCTTCCAACTAGGGTGTATTTTAAAACCGCTTTTTTACTTTGTTTGACTTCTACATCGTAAGCTCTAGACTTATTTTTTACTTGATTTTTTTTGAGCCAATTGGTTAATTCTCCTTCTTCAAATGGTGGCTTTTCCTCCACAACAGCCCAATACTCTTTTTTAACTTCCTTATCTCTAAAAAATGCGTTCATTCTTGCAAGGGACTTTGATGTTCTTGCAAAAACAACTACTCCACCAACCGGTCTATCTATCCGATGAATTATCCCTAAAAAAACATCTCCTGGCTTGTTGTATTTTTTTTTAATATATGATTTGACATTTTCCGCAAGAGTAATATCGCCTGTCTTGTCTGATTGAATAATATCTCCAGAAAGTTTTTTTACAGCAATAAGGTGGTTGTCTTCAAATAATACTGAAAAACTTAGATTAGTACTGTTCTTTTTCATTCGGGAAATCTTGAGATTTTACGTCTTTCTTAAAATTACTACAAGCTTTTAATATCTCTTGATGAAGGTTATGATACCTTCTCAAAAATCTTGGAGAAAATTCTTGGGTAATTCCAAGCATATCATGTAAAACTAAAACTTGTCCATCTACACCACCTCCAGCACCAATTCCTATTACAGGAATTTCTAACTTTTGTGCAACAGTAGAAGCTAGCTTTGCAGGAACTTTTTCTAGAACCAATGCAAAACAGCCAGCCTCTTGTAATAAGAGAGCATCTTCAATAAGAGCATTTGCTTCTGCCTCTTCTCTTGCTCTAACTGTGTAAGTTCCAAATTTGTAAATTGATTGAGGAGTTAAACCTAAATGACCCATTACGGGAATTCCTGCTGACAGAATTCTTTCAACAGACTCAATAACTTCTTTACCACCTTCTAGTTTAACAGAATGAGCTTCTGCCTCTTTCATAATTCTGATAGCAGATCTTAAGGCTTCTCGTGAATCTCCTTGATAATTTCCAAAAGGTAAATCGACTACTACCAAAGATCTATTTATTGCTCTTATAACTGAAGATGCATGATAAATCATTTGGTCCAATGTTATAGGCAAAGTAGTTTCGTGACCAGCCATTACATTAGAAGCAGAATCACCTACTAAAACCACATCAATTCCAGCCTGGTCTACAATTTTAGCAATTGAATAATCGTAAGCCGTTAGCATAGATATTTTCTCATTATTCCTTTTCATTTCTTGAAGAACATGAGTAGTTACTCTTTTTATATCTTTGTTGAGAGACATTTCAATTAAATTTTATACAAATTTGGTACATTATTCGAGATTATCTTAATAATTTTTAGATTTTAAAAAAATATGAGTGCTTTTACTAAAATATATAGCTATCATTTAACAGTTTTCTTCATTTTATTATTGCCAGTTTATTGCTTTTCCAATCATATAAACGGAGTGATCTCTAACCAAAATGGAGAGCCACTACCATTTGCATCGGTTTATATTAAAAATACAACATATGGTGTTAGCTCTAATGCATTTGGAGAATATTTTATAGAACTAAAACCTGGGAAGTATACGATTGTTTATAGTTACATAGGCTTCCAAAGCAAAGAAAAAATTATTACACTTAATGATGTTCCTCTGAATATTAATATCATTCTTGATGAAAATGATCAAAATTTAATAGAGTATGAAGTGGTGTCTAACACCAAAAATAAAGCTCTTGAAATAATAGAAAAAGTAAAAAAAAATAAAAAAAATTATACCCAAAAAAGTTTTTCTTCCAAAGA
>CALKFX010000174.1 GCA_938084875.1 uncultured Flavobacteriales bacterium
TAAAATACGGTTCTTCAAAAGATTCCTTTGAAATCAATGAAATTCCAGTCCCAAATTTGATAAACAAGGAAGATGTTCTCATAAAAGTACATGCATTTGGAATTAATTTTGCAGATATTATGGCAAGAAAAGGCTTGTATAAAGCTTCCCCTGCTTTGCCAGCTGTCTTAGGTTATGAAGTTGTTGGTATTGTAGAAAAAACCAAAGACCCTAAAAACAATCATTTAGTTGGTAAAAGGGTGCTTGCATTAACAAGATTCGGGGGATATGCTCAGTATGCAGTAACTACAGCTCAAGGTTTAATTGAAATTCCAAAGTCTGTAAAAAATGGCATAGCTTTAGCCTTAGCTACACAATATTGTACTGCTCTAATGGCAGTTCAAAAAACTGACTTAGAAAAAAATGATTTGGTATTAATTCATTCTGCTAGTGGTGGAGTCGGGACCGCTTTAACACAGCTTTTAAAACAAAAAGGGTGTAAAATAATTGGGCTTACTAGGTCTAAATCTAAAATAAATTATTTGAAAAGTAATGGGGTAGATTTTTCAATTGATACTAGTAAAAAAGATTATAAGCTTCAAATTCAAGAAGCATTTCCCAACCAAAAGATAAAAGGAATTTTTAATTCAGTAGGAGGTAAAACATTTAAAAAAGACATGCAATTATTAGACAATACTGGTACATTTGTTTTCTTTGGAATTTCTGATAGAACAAATCAAATAAAAGGATTTTTACCAACTCTTTTGCAGATGTTAAAAATCGGAAAAATTCATCCAGCTATGCTTATTATGAAATCACAAACTATTGCCGGATTAAATCTTTTAGAAATAGCAGATAAAAACCCTCAACAACTTCAAAAGGCATTGAAAGAGTTGATTAATTTGTTAGAGAATAAGTTAATTAATCCTGTTGCTGCAAATGAATTTTCTTGGGAACAAATTTCAAAAGCGCATTTTGGAATGGAGAACGCTCAATTTACAGGGAAAACCTATGTAAATATCTTAGATTAATGAAAAGAGTATTGGTTTTGTTTATAATTTTCATCTTTGGTGCTGGAATTATAATTTTTCTAAATCTAGAATGGCAAAACGAAAGAAAATTACCTGTTTATCAACCAAATGATGTCAACCCAGAATTAGTAGATTCCTCACTACATGGAAGAGGAAGAGGGATTTACGGCGGAGATCATAAAATTTCTGAATTTGAACTCCTAGATCAACTCAATCAAAAAGTCACTAAAAAAATAATGCTAGATAAAATTGTTTTGGCAGACTTTTTCTTTGTATCCTGTCCTTCGATTTGCCCCAAAATGACTAATAATTTATTAACAATACACAAACATTTCAAGCTAGATAGTTCAGTGTTAATTCTCTCTCATACTGTTTGGCCCGAAGTAGATAACGTAAATGTTCTATACAGATATGCTGAAAAATATGGTATAGACCACAAATATTGGAGGTTTTTAACTGGAAAAAAACAAGAACTTTACCGATTGGCAAGACAAGACTACTTGGTTGTCCCTGACATAAATGATCCAAATTTTCAGCATGGGAGTGTTGCAGATTTTATTCATACGGAGAATATTGTTTTGATAGATCAAAAACAAAGAATAAGAGGTTTTTATGATGGAACGAGTGCAACCCAAATGCAACAAGCTATTGAAGATATAAAGCTTCTAAAAAAAGCCTTTAATTAAATGTATGGTTTTAATTTTTTTGTCAAATAATAAAAAGGAATGGTATCCAAAATAGCTATCACCATTTTAAAAACGTATCCAGACATTATAAAATAAATTAAAGAGTGGGTTAACTCACCATCTATTGTTCTTGGCAACCCATCTACCACAAAATGAGTGATTAATATAACTGCAGTACTATCTACTAATTGACTAATAAGTGTAGAAACATTATTTCTTAACCACATTTTTTTATCGCCTGTTTTATTTTTTAAATAGTGAAAAATATTTACATCAATAAATTGGGCACTTAAATAGGCAATCATAGAGGCTAAAGTTGCTCCCATACTTAATTTTCTTATGTAGTAAAATGCATATTCAGAGTGAATAATTACTTCGTTGTTTTTAATTTCATAGAGCGGGGAGTTGGTCAATATTTGTTCTGGAGGGTCTAATATCCCAGCAAGCCAAATAAAGAATATAACCCAGACATTTAGAACAAGTCCCATCCAAACCACCCAGTTCGCTCTTTTTTTGCCATAAAGCTCGCTTATAAGATCTGTACACAAAAAGGTAATTGGATATGGGAGGACTCCAATGGCAATAACAAATGGTACTTTGAAACCTAAAAAAGCAAAGGAATAATCTATGAACTTAGATGTCCCAAGGATATTTAATAGGGTTATCGAACCTAAAAAGAACCCAGATAAAATGAGAAATATTATGGATTTATTTGATTCTGTTTTATGCAATGAACTGTAGTTAATTTTTTTATCTAGAAAATTATTTTATTCTTAAATATAAAACTTATATGTATTTTTAAGTAATTGTTTTCAAATTAAAAATGATAAAAATAGCTTCTATTCAAACCAATATTATTTGGGAAAATCCTAA
>CALKFX010000175.1 GCA_938084875.1 uncultured Flavobacteriales bacterium
ATCAAATTTCTAACAATCCTTCAAACAGAGTGATTTACACTATCCCTTTGGTTTTTCATGTATTGCACAATGGAGGTGTGGAAAATATTTCGCGTCAGCAGATTGAGGATGCTGTAGCGATTTTAAATAGAGATTTTAGATTGCAAAATGCAGATGCCAATAATGTTCAGTCTACTTTTTCCGGAATGCCTGCGGATATAGAAATAGAATTTAAATTGGCAACAAAAGCGCCTAACGGACAATGTTTTAATGGTATTACTAGAACTTTAAGTTCTTTAACTAACAGTGGGGCGAATGGCCAAAATCAAGTTTCTGCAATAATTGCTGGAAACGATGTTTACAATGGAACATGGCCAGGAAATAAGTATTTAAATATTATGGTGGTTAATGATGCTGACGGTGCCGCAGGATATACAACTACTCCTAATAATGGATGGACATCTTCCACCATGGGAAATGGAATTTGGGTTCTTCATGATTATGTTGGCTCTACAGGAACCTCAGATGCGTATTCTAGCAGGACATTAACACATGAAGTAGGACATTGGTTAAATTTAGAACATTTGTGGGGGCCGAATAACAATCCTGGTACAGCTTCAAGTTGTTCTTCTGACGATTATATAGACGATACTCCAAGATGTATTGGAGTAACTTCTTGTAATTTAAATTCTAATACCTGTTCTAATGATGTTATTGATGGTTATTGGACTTCTGATGTGGTTGACAATGTTGAAAATTACATGGAATATTCTTATTGTAATAAGATGTTTACCAATGGTCAAAAAAATAGGATGAGAGCTACTTTAATGAGTGGTGTTGGAGGAAGGAGTAATGTTGTGTCTACATCAAATCTAACAGCAACAGGCCTAAATGCTACACCAACATTATGCGCGGTGGATATTAGAGTAGAAAGAGATTTGGTTTGTGGTGGAGATAATATTCAATTTTTTGATGAATCCTACAATAACATTACTTCCTGGAATTGGACTTTTCCAAATGGATCACCGAGTTCTTCAACACAACAAAATCCTATCGTTTCTTATAGCGGTTCTGGATCGTTTGATGTCACTCTTGAAGTGACAGATGCAATTGGAAATACGATGACCCAGACTTTCCCAAATTTTATTTCAGTAATTGGAAATCCTGGCTATCCGCCACCAATTTACGAAGGGTTTGAAACCATATCTTCTCTACCAAATAACGACTGGACAGTTTCTAATCCAAATGGCCCAGGATTTGAGGTGGTTTCCACTGCTTTTCATACTGGTTCGCAATGTGTTAAACTAGACAATTCTCAAGGTACTAATGGTTCTATTGACGAGTTAATAAGCAATACTATTGACTTATCCAATAGTGCTGCAGCTAGTATATCATTTAAGTATGCTTTTGCAAAACGAAATAGTGGAAATACTGATTATTTACAGGTATTTGCAAGTAAGGATTGTGGAGAAACTTGGTTTATGAGAAAAAATATTTCTTCTTCAATAATTTCTACTATGCCTAATACCAATGCTGGTATTATTCCAACTGGATCAGACTGGAAAACCATTACCATTGGACCAAATTCATTCACTAATTATTTGGTCAGTAACTTTAGGTTTAAATTTAAATTTGTTAATGGGGGTGGCAATGACTTTTTTATTGATAATGTAAACTTATCAGGGTCAGTTTCAATCGATGAAAATGAATTTAACCAAAAGTTGACAGTACATCCAAATCCTGTAAAGGATAATATAAATATCTCATTTAATTCAACTTCAAAGTTGACAAATCCAGTATTAGAACTTTATGATGCTATGGGAAGACTAGTTAATTCTAAGAAACTTAATCATATTGTAATTGGTGCTAATGAAATTGAAATGTCTTCTTCAAATTTTGATGCTGGATGGTATCTTCTTGTTTTAAAATCTCAAGAAAAAATAATTACCAATAATTTTTTAAAAAAATAATAAAATGAAGAATTTATTTTGGACTTTTACCTTAATTATTGTTCTTTTTTCTTCCTGTGAAACAGATTTTGAGCTCAATGCACCCTACAAGACTATTCCTGTAGTATATGGTCTTTTAGACCAGTCGCTAGACACCCAATTTGTAAAAATAAATAAATCCTATTTAGCAAACGAAAACAATGCAAATTTTGCACCAATTAACGATTGTACTCAGTTTGAATTTATTATTGCTGTTTTGGAAGAGTACAATCAAAATAATGTCTTTTTAGGGTCTGACACTTTAAAAGAGATGATGGTTGGGGATTTGCAACCAGGAATTTTTTATGAAGACTCGCAGAAAATCTATTTTTTAGAAACTCCTTCTAACTCTTTTGTAGATGAGCATACTTACAAGTTAAACGTCCATGTTCCTGACAAAAACTTGAATTTTAGTGCTCAGACAGATTTAGTTAATGGAACTGGTTTAATATTTGATTTTTTATCCAAAATCACTTTGCAACTCAATGGATTTCGTTGTGCAGATAATGATTTAGCTTCAACCGATGTCTATTTCGATCCAAGACTAGATTGGAAAACAACACTAAATGGAAAAAGATACGAATTGGTTCTTCGTTTTGCTTATGTAGAACATTTTTTAAATGGAGATACCGTTGAAAAATTTATTGATTGGGACTTAGGGGACCAAACCAGTGTAAATACTGATGGTGGTGAAAATATGTTTAAAGTTGTTTCTGGAAGTAGTTTCTTTGAAATGCTTCAAGGCAGATTGTCTTCTTATGATTTGGAAGATCAAGTGGTAAAAAGAACTTTCAATAGTCAGGCTATAGAATTTATTCTCACTGCCGGAAATGAGGACTTAAATACTTATATGCAAATAAATGAACCTGTCACAAGCATTGTTACAGAGAGACCTATTTTCACTAATGTTGAAAATGGAATAGGATTGTTTGGTAGTAAATTTAGTAGGTCATTAAAGTCTTTTATGTCTAATGGTACTGTTTTAGAATTATGTAGAGGACAAATAACAAGTGAATTTAAGTTTTGTTGTGACTCTGCAGAACAAGTTATAGCTATTTCAAACCTAAGTGGTGGCGAACTAGTAGGTTGTAATTAAGTCAAAAGCCTCCAAGAATTTTTTTGGCTTTTTCATTATCTTTTAAAATTTGACTTTTTAGGTCTTTTAAGGAATTGAATTTTATTTCGTCTCTTATTCTTTCAATTACTTTAGTTCTTAAAAATTGTCCGTATATATTTTTTTGATAATCAAAAAGATGTATTTCTCTTGTTCTTTTTTGACCATCATCTACAGTAGGTTTAAAGCCAATATTCATTATGCCTTTATAATTAGCATTTTTAATTTGACAAACAACAGCATAAACTCCATCTAAAGGAATTATTTTTTCGTTACTATTTAGCTCAATATTTGCAGTTGGAGTACCAATTGTTTTGCCAATCCCATTTCCATGGACAACTTCACCAGAAAATTCGTAAAAATGTCCACAATAATCATTTACCAAGTGAATATTCCCATTTTCAATTGCACTTCTAACTTTTGTTGAGCTAATTTTTATTTCTTCAATTTCGTGTGCTTTAATCTCTTCTAGATAAAAAGGATTAGATTTTTCATGCTTTTTAAGTAAATCAATATTTCCTTCTCTGTCATTGCCAAAATGATGATCATACCCTATTACTAAAGTATGGGTGTTAAGTTTTTTAACTAATAGCTCGTCTATATATCTTTTTGCACTAAATTTTGAAAACTCTATTGTGAATGGATAAATAACTAAATGATCTAATCCAAGACTCTCTAAAATATTTATTTTTTCATTAATAGTATGAATTAATTTCAACCCTTGATCATTTAAAAGAATTTTTCTTGGATGTGGGTCAAATGTCAAAAGGACTGTTTCTCCATTATTTTTTTTTGCAATTTTTTGAAGTCTTTGAATTATTTTTTGGTGTCCAAAGTGAACGCCGTCAAAAGTGCCAACGGTAACAATTGGATTTTTAATTTTCTTATATGATTCAAAGCCGTAGTGAACTTGCATCCTCATTTTTTTCAGCGAATTTACATTTTAATAATTAATCTAAGTATGCTGTTAATTTTAACTTGAAATAATATGTTATATTTTATCAACATTGGACTTGAAATAATATAATTTATGTTAGATTTGCAGCGTAATTTTTAAAAATAAAGTAATGTCTCAATTTAAGGGGAAAATTTCACAAATCATTGGTCCTGTCATCGATGTTAGTTTTGAAAACGCTGATAAACTACCAAATTTATTAGAAGCTATTGAAATAATTAAAGACGATGGAACCAAAGTTATTTTGGAATGTCAAAAGCATATTGGTGAAGATAGTGTTAGAACTGTTGCAATGGATTCAACTGATGGTCTAACAAGAGGTATGGAGGCTATTCCAGTAGGAAGTCCTATCACAATGCCAACAGGAGACAAAGTGAAAGGCAGACTGTTTAATGTGGTTGGAGATGCAATTGATGGTATTGGTCCATGCGATACAGATAAAAGGTTGCCGATACATAGAGAAGCTCCTAAATTTGAAGATTTATCTACGGCGACAGAAGTATTATACACAGGAATTAAAGTTATTGATTTGGTAGAGCCTTATGCTAAGGGTGGTAAAATTGGTTTATTTGGTGGTGCTGGTGTAGGAAAAACAGTTTTAATTCAGGAACTAATTAATAATATAGCAAAGGGCCATGATGGACTTTCAGTTTTTGCTGGTGTTGGTGAAAGATCTAGAGAAGGTAATGATTTACTTAGGGAAATGTTAGAATCTGGAATTGTAAAATATGGTGA
>CALKFX010000176.1 GCA_938084875.1 uncultured Flavobacteriales bacterium
ATTTAATTACCAAGAAAAATGGATTCTTATTTATGTAGAAGATAAATTACCACAAAGAAACAAGGAGCTAAAAGAAGCTGAAGGTATTATTGTTTCCGCTTATCAGAATTATTTAGAAAATCAGTGGCTCTCTAATCTTAAAGAGAAACATGAAATTTCTATAAACTATGAGACACTTTACAGTATTAAACAAAAACCATAGTACTTGACAAATTCATTGCCAACTCATTTTATTTTTTTTTTATTAGTCTTAATTTTCGTTTCTTGCAAAAGTGAAACCAACGAAAACAACTTGGCTAGATTTAACGATGTTTATTTAAATGAATCAGATATTATAAATGAAATTCCAATAACCTTAAACCAAGAGGATAGCGCAATTTTTGCAGATAATTACATTCATAAATGGTTGGTTAATCAAATGATTATGGATAAATCAGAGGAGATGATTCCTTTGGAAGTTCTAAAAGTTGAGAAGAAAATAAATAAATATAAAATGTCTCTCATTTCTTATGAATTTGAGCAATTCTATATCAATAAAAGACTTGATACATCCATAAGTGAGTTTCAGATAAGCAAATATTACGAAAACCATTTAGATGATTTTGTATTAAATGATTACGCTGTAAAGTGTATGTATTTAAAGGTGCCAAAAAATTCAAAATTCATTAAAGAAATTAAAAGAAATTATCATTTAAAAAATGAAGACATGATCGATAAAATAATGGAAATTGGTCAAAATGAAGAAGTATCTCTTTACTACAATCCTGAAGAGTGGGTGTTTTTTGATGATTTATTGAAACAAATCCCTATTTTAGAAAAGTATTCTAAAGTTGAATTCATCAAGAAAAAAAAGAAGGTTATTTTAGAGTTTAATAATTATATTTATTTTATTAATGTCTTTGATTTTATCATTAAAAATGGTACTTCTCCATTAAGTTTTGAAGAGAATAAAATTAAAAGTATTATTCTTAACCAGAGAGCAAGGAGTTTAAGGAAGAAACTAAGACAGGATTTATACAACGACGGTATTAAAAATAATTTAATAGAAAAGATTCAAAAATGAAAAAAATAATTCTAATATTTCTATTAAATATTACTTGTTATTTATGCCAAAGCCAAGAAATTATTGATAAAGTAGTTGCCATTGTTGGAGAAAACCCAATTCTTTATTCAGAAATTCAAGGACAAAAATTGCAACTTCTTCAACAAGGAATGGAGTTAGATGCAGAAATGGATTGCTATTTAGTGGATGAATTTATGATTCAGCAACTCCTTATTCATCAAGCAGAAATTGACAGTATTGAAGTTACAGAAGACATGGTTAAAGTTGAATTAAACCAAAGAATACAATATTTCTCAGCTCAAGTTGGAGGTACAGAGGCTCTCGAAGAATTTTATGGAAAATCTATAGAGGAAATTAAAGAAGAGTTTTTTGAGCAAATTGAAGATAAAATGAAAGCTCAAAAAATGCAACAAGAAATAACTGGAAGTGTGGTGGCTTCTCCAAAAGAAGTTCAAAGTTTTTTCAATAACATTCCTACAGACAGTATTCCTTTTATAAATAGTAAAGTTAAAATTTCTCAGCTAGTCATGGCTCCAAAAATAAATTACACTCAAAAAAACTCTACTAAAAACAAACTTCAAAGTATTAAAAGAAGAATATTGTCTAATGAGATTTCTTTTTCAGTTGCAGCTGAGTTTTACTCTGATGATCCTGGCTCAAAATCTAACGGTGGGAATTTTGGTTGGGTAGACAGAGGAGATTTTGTTCCAGAATTTGATGCAATTGCCTATACTATACCATTAAATACTATTTCTGATGTATTTGAAAGTCCATTCGGATTTCATATTTTAAAAATAGAAAAGCGAAGAGGAGAACAATATTACGGTGCACATATACTTTTAAAAAATGAAATAAGTGAAGATGCATTGTCAAGTTTAAAAGTTAAATGCGACTCCATTTTAGGAGAGGTGAAAAATGGGAACATGTCCTGGAAAAAAGCAATTTCACAAAATTCTACAAACCCCAGCGATGGAGGAATTATATATAATCAAGCTTCAGGAGATATGTATTGGGACATGAAAAATATAGACAAATCCTTATTTGTTGGAATCAACGACTTAGAGATTGGTCAATATTCAGAACCCTTATATTACGAAGACGAAAAAGGTAATATTGGATATAGAATTTTAAAACTAGAGGACCAAACAAAACCACATCTAGCAAATTTAAATGATGACTACAGCTTTATTCAAAAATTTGCAATAAATCAAAAACAGATAAATGAAATGGATAAATGGGTTACTAAAACTGCAAAAAATACGTATATTAACATCGATAAAATGTATAAAGGTTGTCCAAGCATTTCAAAATGGAATATTAAATTTTAATTTTTCATCCTACAACCCAACCTTTTTACTTTTAAAACGTCATAGTATATGAGTAAATTATTTTTTTGTTTATAAATGTGCTCAAAACACTAGACAAAATTTAATTTTTTTTTATATTTACTGAAATTACAACCTTATGAATACTTTTATTAAATATACGATATTTTTAGTCATAGTTTATTTTTCATTTGGCCTTTTTACAGGTGTTTATTATTCCCAAGCAACTTACCATTATGTAGGAACAAGTAATCTCCAAAACACTAATTCTTCATTCCCTTCAATTTACGGAAATTTTTTCAGAGGAGTAAAACATCAAATATTGGTTAGAGCAACTGAGCTTCAATCTGCAGGAATTTCTGCTGGGAATATTACTGGATTAGCATTTGACATAGTTTCAAATAGCGGTAATGTTATAAGCGGATTTGAAATTGAAATGAAATTAACCACTCAACAATCTTTAAGTAGTTGGAGTAACAACAATTTAGCTACTTATTTTGGTCCTGCATCTTACACCGATCAAATAGGATGGAATCAACATGATTTTTCTTCCCCTTTCTATTGGGACGGCACATCAAATATTGTTATTCAAACATGTTTTTACAACAATGGTTGGTCTCAAAATGCTATAATGAATATGTCCAATTATTCTTATAATTCTTTAATTTATAGAAGAAGAGATAATTCTTCTCCGTGCAACTCAAATTGGATAAATGGTGTTGAAACACAAAAGCCAAACATAAGATTTACATGGGTTGACCCAAACAGTCCTCCAATTGGAGATTTTTCTACTAGCGGAACTAACACTTGCAGTGGCTTAGTTAATTTTCACGATCAAAGTTCTAATTCCCCATCTAGTTGGTTATGGAACTTTGGAGATGGGAATACTTCGACGCAACAAAATCCTTCGCATTCCTATACCTCATCAGGAAATTATACAGTTGAACTTATAACATCCAATTCATTTGGAAGTGATACTATTACATACAGTAATTTAATTCAAGTAAACCTAACCAATACCCCTCCAATAGCTCCTTCTTGTACACCAACAACTGGACTTGCTGGTTCAATTGGCAACTATGGAATTACTGAATTTAACTTTGGGAACTTAAGTAACACTTCAGGGTCTTCTATGGAAGGATATTCTGATTTCACATGTGATTCATCGTTATTTTACATAGGACAAACATATAATCTTAGTGCAACCCATGTTTCTTTTATTCCACAAAACTTTTTTGCATGGATAGATTTTAATAATAATGGTATTTTTGAGACTACTACTGAGCAGATTGTTTCTAATTTAGTAAGTGGAGATTCTACTTCTGTAACCGTTTCAATTCCTTCTTTTGGGGTAGTAAATACTCCATTAAGACTTAGAATTATGTCAGATGCTTCTTTTTCCGGAGCCCTCGATCCTTGCACCGATCCTGTTTATGGACAAGCAGAAGACTATACTGTGTATTTAGCTTATAACTTAAGTCCTCCAGATGCAAATTTTGAAAGCAACACCAATTATTCTTGTGATGGAATTATTGAATTTACTGATTTATCTTCAAACATTCCATACGCATGGTATTGGGATTTTGGTGATGGTAATTCTTCAATTTCTCAAAATCCAGTACATACCTACATTAATAATGGTATTTATGATGTTACTTTAATTTCAAGTAACCAACATGGAAATGACTCAATAACTTATTCTCAATACATAGAAATTGACTCCACAAACTTAGTAATATCTGCTGGCCCCAATCCAGCTACCGTAAGTTATTGTTGTGATTATGGAATTTCAAGAGTGCAATTTGCCAACATTAACAATCCATCCTTAGATGGAATTGATGGATATGTTGATTATTCTTGTGAATTACAAGCTTTTGTAGAAGCTGGTACAAATTATGCATTAAGAATTTATACCGGCCCTACCAATTCTCAAGATACTCGTGCGTGGATTGACTACAACAATGATGGTATTTTTTCTAGTAATGAAAAAGTTATGGATAAAATTAATCAATTTGACCCTGTTTCAATAGTTCAAATCCCATCAAATATTGCTGTTAACACGCCAATTAGATTAAGAATTTCTAGTGATGAAGTTGGAAATAATAATGGGCCTATTGATAATGTAAATAGAGGACAAGTAGAAGATTATGCAATAATTGTAGCAACATGTCCAGATCCAAGTAATATCGTCATTGGACAAATTACTAATTCGTCTGTAGAATTGAATTGGCAAGCTGGAGGTAGCGAAGATTCTTGGAATGTTAAATATGGTCCTGAAGGCTTTGGGATTTTTAGTGGTCTTGGAGTAACAGTAAATAATATTTTTGTAAATAATTTTTGTGTGACAGGTCTCGACGAATCAACTAGCTATGATTTTTATGTTCAATCAATTTGTACTGGAAATAATAGTAATTGGATAGGACCTTTTAATAGTACTACACTAAATATTGTTGGCAATACTAAATCACAAAATGTGAATGTATATCCTAATCCAAATAATAAAATATTTAGTATACAGACATCCACAAAAATAAAGACAATTGAAGTTTTAGATGTTCTTGGAAGTCAAATAACAAGATTTGAACCAAATACTAATCTGGTTGAAATTAATATTTCCGAAAATCCATCTGGGGTATATTTCTTGAAAGTTTCTTTAGAAAATGGAAACATAGTTACGAAAAAAATTATTTGTAAATAAGTTGTAAAGATGATTAGAATAGTATTTTTATTCATATTAAATGTTGTTTTATTTGGGAATTCTTTTGCTACTCATCTTGTAGGTGGAAACCTTGCTTATGAGTTTGTCGGTGTTCAACCTAACGGTGATTTTAGATATACTCTAAAATTAAATTACTATTTTGATTGCGGATCTAATTCAAATTGGCAACCACCAGGAATTCCAACTAATATGTCCGTTGGTGTATATGCACATGACGACCCTACAGACATATATCCCACATCTGCTGGAAGTTATCCTAAATATGGCTCTACAGACGTAGACATGGTTTACAATTCAGCTATTCAACAATATTTTGAAGTAAATCCTAATAATCCTAGTGGGTGTACTGTTGGAACTTCAACTTGTATTTATACCGTACTATACACTGGACAAATTGATTTGGCACCTATAAACCCTTCAACAGGTCAACCCGTGATAGGAGGTTACTTTTTAATTCATGAGGCTTGTTGCAGAAATGGTGGAGCAAATGGGATAGACAACATACAAGATCCAGGTAGTGCAGGTATGGCTTTTTACGCTTATATACCACCTTATGGATATGAAAATAACAGCCCGACATTTACAGATAACCCTGTTCCATTCATTTGCTCGGGAGACACAACAACTTTTTTAAATACCGCAATTGACCCAGACGGAGATGAACTTCTTTTTAGCTTCACTGCACCACTTGATGGAAATCACTCTGGAGGTTGGGGAGGTTCAAATAATGTAAACACCCCAGGAGCTGGTGCTGGTCCAGGAAATAGTTTGACATGGTATCCAAACACTTACCCATGGCCAATTGAGGAAGTAACTTATGCTGGGGGGTATTCATATCAGCAACCATTTGGACCTACTGGTTTTTATTATATATCTGCATCCAACGGATTAACTAAATACAATTCCAATAACCAAGGTAAATATGTGGTTGGATTAATGATTAAAGAGTATAGAAATGGAACTTTAATTGGAATATCTACGCGAGAAGTACAACTTAATATCATTGCCTGCCCACCAAATATTGCTCCAAACTTAAACCCTTCTGCTGGATCCACCAATACAAATTTTTCTGTGGAAGAAGGTGAGAGTTTATCTTTTAATTTTGGTTTTTATGATCCAGATACACCAGCAGATAGTTTAACTCTAAGAATAAACGGACAAATTTTTGATTCAACTTTTACCACTCCAGAAGCAGATGTTGCCGGAGGTTATTTCGATACATTATATAGTGATCCAATTAATGGTGTAGATACAGTTGGAACAACATTTACTTGGAATACTGGATGTGGACAAGCTCAAGCTTTGCCTTATATTTTTTCTGCATCTGTTTCTGATAGAGGATGCCCCCCTAAAACAACCGATGTAGTATATGAAATAACTGTAAATAAAACAAACCCACCTGCAAATATTTATGGAACATTGATTGAGTGTCAAAATGCTGAAGTAGTATATACAACAGATAATAATCCAAATATTCCAGGATATACCTGGGATGTTTCTGCAAATGGTATAATTACTCAAAATTATGGAGATAGTGTAAAAATTTTATGGACAGCTCCTGGAACAGGAAGTGTATTTTTAAAGGCTCTAAATCAGTATGGTTGTGAATCTGATCCAATACTAATTAATACTACAATTACCCCTGCTCCTACTGTAGATGCTGGTATTGATGTTAGTATTTGTATTGGTGATAGTGTGTTACTTTCCGGTACTACAAATTCTCTACCAGGCTACATTTCATTATGGCAGCCAAATAATAATGTTTCAAGTCCAACCAGTATGTCAACTTGGGTAAACCCCACTGTTACAACCTCTTACTATTTGTTGGTTCAAAGAGGAACTTCATGTATAGGCGGGGATAGTGTTAAAGTAACTGTTGATGTAGGAAATATTGATGCTGGGAGTGATGTTACAATTTGTTTGGGAGACACAGTTTCCTTAAATGCATCTGGAAATGGAAGTAATTTTTCATGGACCCCTAGTTCTAATATTTCTCAGACAAATACAGCTTCAACACAAGTTTGGCCAGATATTACTACACAATATAATGTACAATTTACATCTACCAACAACTGCCAGGCAGAAGATTCAGTAATTGTCTTTGTGAACCCATTCCCTGGAACTTCACCTAATTTTGTTCTTAATGGAAGTGCAAGCTCTTTAGGAAATAATACTTACCAAATGACTACTGCAATTCTTAACGATTTTGCTTCAATATGGAACAACTCAATGATTGACTTAAGTCAATCATTTCAGATTGAAGCAGAATTAAATTTTGGAACAAATGACGCTACTGGCGCAGACGGCATGGCATTTGTTTTACAACAAACAAGCAACACCTATGCTCCAACAGGTGCAAATAATCAATTTGCTATAATTGACCCATCATTTATTGTAGAATTTGATACTTGGAATAATCAAAATAATAATGATATTGTAGACGATCATATTGCTATTTTAAAAGATGGTTCATCTGATCATAATATTAACAGTTTACTAAATCCAATATCATTAGGTAATGTTGAGGATGGATTATGGCATACGGTTAGTTTTAACTGGAATCCTGTAACGCAAAACTTTACCGTGGATTTTGATGGTGTACAAGTAGCTACTTTTAATTATGATATAATTCAAAATATATTTAACGGAACTAATTCTGTTTATTGGGGCTTTACTGCAACCACCGGAGGAAGTTTTAATAACCAAAGCATTAAATTTACTAATACTTCAACGTTTAGTCCTATTAATGATTTAGTGATTTGTGAAAACGATACTGTTACAATAAATCCACCAGTTCTAACAAATAGTTATTTATGGACTCCTAATATTTCGATTAATGACAATACCATAGAATCTCCTAATTTTAATCCTTCGATAACCACTACTTATTATTTTACAGGAACTAATAGTTTTGGTTGTTTTATCAAAGATACTTTTCAAATTACAGTAAATGATTTACCAACTGTAAATGCAGGTTCTGATCAAACAGTATGCATTGGGGATTCAGTAACACTAAATGCAAGCGGTAATGCATTAAATTTCGCTTGGGACAATAGTATTGTTGATGGACAAATATTTGAGGTCATTAATACTCAAAATTATATATTAACGGGAACATCCTCAGACGGTTGTATTAGTACAGACACAGTATTAATTAATGGCTTGACTTCCCCATCTACTGATGCTGGCAATGATATTAATTTATGTATAAATGATTCTGTACAATTACAAGCTTCAGGAGCTGATAATTATTCGTGGTCTCCAAATACATTTTTGAGTGCATCAAACATCTCTAACCCATGGGCGGTGCCTACAGTAAATACAACCTACATTCTAACAGGAAGTTTAGCAAATGGATGTACTAAAAATGATACTATATCCATTGATATTAATCCATTACCAGTTTTAACCACATCTAATGATGTAGTAATTTGTGAAGGAGATACTATTCAAATTGAAGTATTTGGAGGTAATTCTTTCAACTGGTTGACAACTAATAATATTTCAAATTCTACAGTAAGCAATCCACAAGTTTGGCCTACCACTACTACTACTTATAAAGTTTTAGCAAGCGATATTAATACCTGTGCCGATACTGCTGAAATTACAATCACTGTCAATCCAAAGCCAACTATCGATGCTGGTATTGACCAAAATATTTGTTTTGGAGATTCTACTTCTTTAAATGCTTCAGGCAGTTCCATGAGCTACTCTTGGAATAATGGAATTATCGATGGAATACTTTTTGAAGTAAATACAACCCAAGACTATATTGTAGTTGGTACGGATATTAATAACTGTACCAATCAAGATACTGTTACTGTAAATATTTTAAGTCTACCAACTATTGATGCTGGATTAGATGAAACTATTTGTTTTGGAGATTCTATTCAACTTTCTGCATCGGGTGGCGATAATTACTTATGGACTCCTAATAATAATATTACTAGCAATAACATTTCAAATCCAATTGTCTTCCCTGCTAGTCTTACTCAATACGTAGTAACTGGAACGGATTTAAATAACTGCTCTAATAAAGACTCAGTGTTGGTTTTGGTAAATGATTTACCTGTAATTATTACTTCCAATGACGCATCTATTTGTTATGGAGATAGTATAGTTATTTCTGCAAGTGGTGGAACCACTTATCAATGGCTAAATCAAGATTCAATTAGCAATATTAATGTTTCAAATCCAGAAGTTTGGCCTTCATTAAGTTCTACTTATCCAGTGATTGTTACTGGTGCTAATAGCTGTATCGATACTGCAGAAATAAATATTCAAGTCAATAGCTTACCAATAGTAAATGCTGGTATTAATCAAAATATATGTACTGGAGACACTACTCAAATTAATGTTGTAGGTGCAGTGAATTACCAGTGGAGTCCTAATATAAATATTTCAGCAACCAATTTTAGTACAATTAGTGCTTGGCCAGTAGACACTATAAGTTATATAGTCACGGGCATAGATGCTAATTTTTGTAAAAATAAAGATACTATTTATATAAATGTCTGGAATTTACCTGCAGCAGATGCTGGCGAGGATCTATGGATATGTCCTGGTGGATCTCTAACATTATCTGCAATTGGTGGTATTACTTATAATTGGTTTCCAGATTCAACACTTAGCTCATCTGTTGGAACTCCAACAGCTAGTCCATTTGATGACGAAACGTATGTAGTTGAAGTAATGGATATAAATAATTGTATAAATTATGATACTCTATTTTTGAAAGTTGAACAAAACGTTCCAACAGATGCTGGTGGAGATACGATAATCATATGTGGATCAACGAGTGTAGTCTTAGGGGGAAACCCTACTTCTCCAATTGGTTCATCTTATCTTTGGACTTCTTCCTCAAATATAACTAATCCTACTAATTCAAATCCAATCTCAGTGCCGAGTGTTCCAAGTTGGTTCACTGTACAGACAGCCAATGACACTTGTACAGGAATTGATTCTGTATTTGTGGACTTTTTTAGTGATGTTGTTGGAAATTCATCTATTGATACCTCAATATGTTTTGGAGAAACTACAACCATATCTGCTTCTGGAGGTAGTTCCTATTTATGGTCACCAATAACGAATTCGATAGGAGACACCATTCTTATAAATGAATCTTCTGCAAATCCAGTGGTATCCCCTAAAGAAACAACCATCTTTGAAGTTTCCATATTTGACACCAATGGATGTTTTATAATTGATACCACAATCGTCAATATAAAACAGCTACCGACTTTGGATTTAGGAGCAGATTTATTTTATTGCCTAAATGACAGCATAGAACTATCCTCTCCAGTGGATCAA
>CALKFX010000177.1 GCA_938084875.1 uncultured Flavobacteriales bacterium
CATTTATTCAAATTGGACCATTTAATAACGGAGATAATCCTACTTACTTTGTTACAGCTACAGACTCCAATGGTTGCTATAACAGTGATTCTACTACTATTATTATTGAAAATTGTGAAGTTTTACAAACTCATGATTTAAATGATATAGATATAATTGTTTATCCAAATCCAAACAATGGGATTTTCACTATTGAACTAAACAACCACTTAAACGAAGAAATTGATATTACTTTTATTTCATCTCTTGGAAAAATTGTAAATCAACAAAAGTTTTACAGCAACATAATAAATTTCAATGCCCCTTACCTATCCAATGGTATTTATTCGTTGATTATAAAGTCCAAAAACCAGTATTTAATAAAGAAAGTAATAATTCAAAATTAAAGTATAAATTTGTTCAAAATTGTTAATTGCCTACTAATTTAAATAATATAAAATGAAAAAAATTATAACCATAGTTCTTTTGGCAACATCTTTTATTGCATGTAATAAAGAAGGATGTACTGACCCAACTGCTACTAACTACAATGCAGATGCAACAACAGATGATGGAACTTGCACAATTGAAGGCTGTACGGACCCTAATGCAGTAAATTATAACTCTTATGCTAATGTAAGTACGGACTGTATATATGACCAAGTAGGCTCTTGGACAACGACAAAACAAGATTATGAAATTTCGACTTTGGCAATATATTTAGGAGATACGATTTTAGATACTAATTATACTGAAGTTACACCATCTGATTCTCTAGATCCTATAGGACTTGATTTTAAGGCGGATGGAATGGTTATTGAGTATTATATGGATGGAGAAATTGACTCTACATCATTAACTTGGACTATGTCTAATAATTCTATTAATATAATTGAAAATGATAGCGGCAGTTCAGATACAACAACTCTAAATATTGAATCTGTAACTAGTGATTTCATGAGACTAACAGCAAATGAATCAGAAGTAGATAATTCCGACCCTGATTATTTTTTCAGTTTTACTTCTAATATTATCTGGGAATTTTCCAGAAACTAGATTAAGCTCAAATATTTAATTAAATAGCTCTTGATTCAAGGGCTATTTTCATTTCTAGAAATATATATTATAGTAGATAACTAGATTTAAAGATTTATTATATTATTTTTAAATTCATAATAATTACTATGCTAGGAGTTTCCAAAAATTTAAGTAAGCCTGAAAGATGGGCAAGAGCAATTGTTTCATTATTTTTAATTCCTTCGGCTTTTGTCTATGGATACACTCTTATACCGCTCATACAAAGTTTTGTGGGATTTGTTTTAATATATAATGCAGTATCTGGAATTTGCTGGACATCACGTCTTTTCGGAGTTAAGACATGTGAACGTTAACTGCATTTTGTCCTTGACAAATACTTTTGTTCTATTTCAAAATCTTAAAGCTTCCACGTTCCTCCATAAGTATAATTGGGATTATTTGTCTTGTTATCTTCCGTACATTTTTTACATAGAAAATACCAATTCTTAGAAGTGTTAAATCTGACTCTGTACATGGTATCACTACTTTTTTTACAAGAATGGCAGAATTTCTCTCTCAATTAGTCTACATTGAGAAGAGTAACTTCAAAAATCAGTACTGAATTTGCTGGAATACTTCCAACTGCTTGATTACCATATCCCAAAGCAGATGGAATAAATAAAATTCCAGAACCTCCTTCACTAAAGAGTGGAATACCTTCTTGCCATCCTTGGATAACATTGCTCAAAGGGAATGTAGCCCCACTTGTGCCAGACTGATCGAAAATTGTACCATCTGTTAATGTTCCTGTATAAGCAACTGTTACAATGGAATTAATATCTGGAACATCTCCGTTACCAGTATTATTTACTACATAATACAAGCCACTTCCTGTTGGTTCTGCATTTAAGTTATTATCAGAAATGTACTGAAGAATTATCTCTTCATCTAACTGGTTATAGTCCACATTTTTATTACAAGTATTGAAAATAAATAAGTAGGAAAATAACGATAAAAAAAATAATCTTTTCATATATTATGTAAATGAATCCAATTTAAGAAAAAGTTTGGCAAAGGATATTAAAAATTTTAAAAATTTAGATTACAGAGCTAAATACTATTATTTATTTACTTTTTAAAGATTTTTTAACAGCATTCAATGCGGGATTTGGATTTAGACTTTGATCGTAGATGCTTAAAATATGTTTATTGAGTTTACTTGGCCCTTTTCTATCTTTTATTCCCCAAAAATTTAATGCTACTACCCCATTGTTCTTTTTTGAAATCATTTTATCCATGATTTTTTTGTAAAGTTCTGCTTGAATAGTTTGAATAGAGTCTAAGTTCGGAGTTTCTTCTTCTACCCAAAGATTAAGTTCTGTAATATGAAATTCTAAATTATTTTTATGTGCCCAATCAATTAAAAAATCTAGGTATTGAAGATCTTCATTGGAAAGACTATTGCTTCTAAGATGGGCTTGCCAACCAATGGCATCTACTCTAAGTCCTTTAGATTTTAAATACGTAATGGTTTCCATTATTTTTTTCCACATTACTTTTTCCATTCCTCC
>CALKFX010000178.1 GCA_938084875.1 uncultured Flavobacteriales bacterium
TAAAACAATCACTTCAGCAAAGGCTTTTACAAAAGCTTTCTCCTCAACAAATACAGTTGATGAAGATGTTGCAATTGCCAACACTGGAACTTGAAAAAAGAATAAAAGAAGAGTTAGAGCTAAACCCAGCTTTAGATGAAGGGGAGGAGCAAAACCAAGAACTTTCAGAAGAAAATCTAGACACCTCAACTGAAATAAGAGAGGATTTCAATTACCAAGATTACGTAAATGATGAAACACCTTACTATAAAACTCAGTCAAATAACTCGAACAAAGACCAGGAAGACTACCAGACGCCACTCTCTTTAGGAGACTCTTTCACAGAAAAATTAGTGAGTCAAATCAACCTAAGAATTAAAGATGAAAAACATCTTCTTATTGCCGAGCAAATCATTGGAAACTTAGATGAGTCTGGCTATTTAAGAAGAGAGCTTTTTAATATTGTTGACGACTTGGCCTTCTCTCAAAATATTTCCACAACTGAAAAAGAGTTAGAAGAAGTTTTATTGGAGGTTCAAGAATTGGACCCCCCAGGTGTTGGCGCTAGAGATTTGCAAGAATGTCTTTTAATTCAGTTAAGAAAAAAGAAAAAAACATTTTCAACTAAAACAGCGGAAGTTATTTTAGAAAAATGCTTCGAATCATTCAAAAAAAAACACTACAAGAAGATTGAACAAAAGTTAGACGTTGACACCACAGCCATTAAAGATGCAATAGCTGAGATAGTAAAGTTAAATCCTAAACCAGGAAACTCATTAATAGACACAGCAAAATCCGTCCAACACATAACACCAGACTTCACAATAACGGAAAATGAAGGAATCTTGGCAGTAGAATTAAACCAACGAAATGCACCTCAGCTAAGGGTTAGTAGAGACTATGTTGAAATGATAAAAGGGTATGAAAACTCTCCAAAAAACAAAAGGGATAAAGAAGCTGTACTATTTATAAAACAAAAAGTAGATGCAGCAAAGTGGTTTATTGAGGCGGTAAAACAAAGACAAAATACACTTTTGGTAACTATTAACGCAATTTTAGAATTTCAAAAAGAATTTTTTCTTTCCGGGGATGAAAAAAACTTAAGACCAATGATTCTTAAAGACATAGCTTCGAAGGTAGATATGGATATTTCCACAATTTCGCGAGTTGCCAATTCCAAACATGTAGCCACACCATACGGCACTTTTTTATTGAAATATTTTTTTAGCGAATCTCTTACCACTAAGTCAGGCGAAGAAGTATCTACTAGAGAGGTTAAAACCATTCTAAACGAAGCAATTTCAAAAGAAGACAAAGCCAAGCCTTTAACAGATGAAAAACTAGCAGAACTTTTGAAAGAAAATGGCTATTTAATAGCTAGAAGAACGGTTGCCAAATATAGGGAACAACTTAATATTCCAGTGGCAAGGCTAAGAAAACAATTAATTTAGTAATGACCATATTCTCAAAAGCTATAGCTCTAATTTTTCACCCAGTTTTTACAGCAATTTATTCTTACTTAATATATTTTAACATTCAAAATACCTATAACCAAATGCTGTTTCTAGCTGCACCAAAAATTTACTGGGCGCTTTTATTTTTTTTATTCTTAATGGTTGTTTTTTTTCCTTTGGTTACAATTTTTATAATGTATCGAAATAAAACCATAAGCAGTATGTCCATTCCCATTAGAAAAGAACGGCTTCCAGTTCTTATTTTAATTTCAATTTACTATTTAATGACTTATCATATTTTTAGATACTGGAACACCACCCTATTGAATTTATTCCACCCTTATTTGTCTTTTTTATTTGCAGGCTTGGTTTTAATTTTCACTCTAACAGCCATTACTTACTTTTGGAAAATAAGCCTACATAGTTCGTCTATCTCTGCACTTTGTGGCGGAATGATGGCAGAAACAATCGTTGCGCAGCCAGTCTCTAGCCAGGAACAGGTTTTTTATATAAATATGGCTTTATTGGTTTTGGTTGGAATAGTATGCTTTTCTAGGTTATACTTAAAGGCACACACTGTAAGCCAAACAATTACAGGAATTGCCCTGGGGTTTTCTTTGGCTTTTAGTCTTGTTTTTTTGCAGATTTATATTTGAACTTAATTAGGTTCTTTTCCCAATTCCAAGAGTGCTCTAAACAGTCCTCCAATGAAAATTTAGCATCCCAATCCAGTTCATGTTTGATTAACGTATTGTCTGAATATATTTTCGGAACATCTCCTGCTCTTCTAGGCCCAAATCCATAGTTCAGATCATGTTTGCTAACTTTTTCAAAAGCGGTTATAACATCTAAAACCGAAGCACCTTTTCCAGTACCAACGTTGAAGACCTTTATTGAATCTTTACTTTCAAGGCCTTTTTTAAGAGACGCAACATGGGCATTTGCCAAATCAACTACATGAATATAGTCTCTTATGCAAGTACCATCTTTGGTATCGTAGTCTTTTCCAAAAACAGTTAGCTTTTTTCGTTTGCCTATAGCTGTTTGGGTAATATACGGTACCAAATTACTTGGAACACCTATAGGTAATTCCCCAATTAAACCCGACGGGTGTGCCCCAATAGGATTAAAATACCTTAACAGGGTTAAAGAGGAGCTAGGTAGTGACTTAAAAAAATCATTTAGAATTCTTTCTCCAACTTGCTTTGTGTAGCCGTAAGGCGAAAAAGCAGGTTTAATGGAAGCAGTTTCTTTAACAGGTATTTTGTCTGGCACCCCATAGACGGTACAGGAGGAAGAAAACACAAATGAGTTAATCTTTGCAATATCAATTACTTCTAGAAAATTAATCAAATTCAACACATTGTTTTGGTAATACTTCATCGGGTTTACAACAGACTCATTTACGGCCTTGTCGGCAGCAAAATGAATTACACCAATTGGATTTTCTTTTTGAAGAATGTTCTTAACCTCTTCTTTATTGCCAATATCCGATGAATAACTAGTAATTTTTTTACCTACAATTTTCTCTATATTTTTAATTACGAAGGGTTCTGAGTTTCTAAAGTCATCTACAATGATTGGTTCAAACCCGTTTTCAATTAATGCTACTGCAGTATGTGAGCCTATAAATCCAGCTCCACCAGTTAAAAGTATTTTCATATTCTCATAAAGAAATGCAAAAGTATCTAAATATCCGTTTTTTTGAAAATTTAATATTTTTAATTGTATAAACTAAAAGCACGAAAAAGCAGAAAATTCTTTTAGAGAAAATGAATATTTACAACTTAAAAGCTTTTACAAATGAGATTAATCACCACTTGAGCTTAAAAAACCTAAAAGTCTATTCTATAATAGAAAATAGGCAAAAACCCTAACTGATAGTTTAGGGCTATATCATTTTGATCAGAAACTCCATCGTTATTTGGAGCATAGGAGTAATTCAAGATATTTTTTGCACTAGTAAGATTTACCAAATCTATACCAATTTCATGGGTTACCGCTTCTTGATTTATCTTGTAGGTCGTTTTTATATCAAACCTAAAATAGTCTTTAAATTTATCTTCATTGAACCCCTCGTCTAGAAAAATTACTTCACCTTGTTCATTGGATGCTATATGGTCAACAACCCCTCTTCTTTTTCCTCCTGCACCTGTAACTTTTACCCCAAGACCTAAAACTTTGTTTTTCCCAACCTCAAATTCTTTTCCAGCCAAAAAATTCGCTGCATATATGCCGTTAAAGCTTGTATTTCTTTCCTCTCCATCACTTGGTGTATATTTAGAATTATATAAACAGCCAGAAAAAAGCGCATGCCAGTTTTTATTAAAATAACGCTGTAATGTTACTTCTAATCCATAATTATATCCAGTTCCAGAATTCACTAAAGTATCTGGAAACACCCTCGCAAAACCACTTCCAGCGTTGGTTAAAGAAAATGCAGATGGTGATGTTTCAACAGGTATTCCAGTTAAATCCTGATAATAAACTTCAGTTTTTAACCCTAAGTTTTTTTGAATCTGATGCGAATACCCCAAAATAATATGCTTGCTATAGGTGAGGTCTAAATTTTCATTATGTGCTTCAGTGTTGCCTTCATTTATATAATATCTTGTATATAACGGTTGTGTTTGAGAATGATAACCCAATCCAAAAGAAAAAGAACTTTTATCATTAATATTCCATTTTAGACCAAGCCGAGGCTCTATTGGAGAGAAAGAATCATCTCCCAAATTTAGATACAAGCTTGTTAGCCCTGCTGTTAATACTAGCTGATCTGAAAATTTATGTTTCCAGCTTACATATGGTTGGAACATAAAAGAATCCCCCGTTTTATTAAAGCGATAGCGGTAAGTGTCAGCAGTATCTTGGCCTAGCGC
>CALKFX010000179.1 GCA_938084875.1 uncultured Flavobacteriales bacterium
CCGAAGACATGATTAAAGTGTGTCATTTAAGTTCTGCTCACCATAGATTTGACACAAGAATCTTTTATAAGCAATGTCAGTCATTGGCAAGTGATAATAGACGGGTAAGCTTGGTAATAGCAGATGGTCTTGGAAATGAAAACAAAGATAATATTTCAATTTTTGATGTAGGAAAACAAAAAAATAGATTTAAAAGAATATTTAAAACTACTAATGATGTTTATAAAAAAGCATTAGAACTTAATTCCGACATTTATCATTTCCATGATCCCGAACTTATAAGAATTGGGTTAAAACTTAAAAAAGAAGGTAAGAAAGTAATATTTGACATCCATGAAAATATTGCATTACAAATCTTAAGTAAAGAATATATTCCAAAACTTCTAAGAAAAATAATATCTAAAATTTACAGACTTTATGAAATTAAAAAACTAAAAAAATTTGATGCTTTGATAATTGCTGAGCATTCCTACAAAGAATATTATTCGTCTTTAAATAAAAATTTAGTTACTATTCTAAACATGCCTAAAATAGATCATTTAAAAGAGTTTTACTCTGATAAAAGATTAAAAAATGAAATTTTCTATATCGGAGGAATATCTAATAATAGAGGGTTTGATGTCTTAATACAATCATTGAAAATTTTAAAGCAAAATATACCAGATATTTTCGCTCATTTTATCGGACCATTTGGAGAAAATTTTATAAATAACGAGGACCTTGATGAGGTTAAAGAAAATTTTAAACTTTATGGTAGTTTGCCTTTGACCAAAGGGTTAAAATATTCCAAAAATTCAAAAATAGGCTTGAGTATTCTTAAACCAATAAGGAACTATACTCAATCGTATTCTACCAAAATTTTCGAATATATGGCCATTGGTCTCCCTGTTATCACCTCTAACTTCAAACTATATAAAGAAATTATAGATGAAAATAATTGTGGAATATGTGTTGATCCCGAAAACCCCAATGAGATTGCTAAAGCAATAGAATTTATATTAACAAATCCAGAAAAAGCAAAAGAAATGGGACATAATGGAAGATGTCTTGTAAAAGAAAAATACAACTGGAAAAAAGAGGAATTTAAACTTATTAATATTTATAAAACACTTGGTTGCTAACTAGAGAAACTCAATTTATTTAATGACAAATTCAATTGTGAAATATTTCAATAAAATAAGAGTTTTAAACTTTCTTTTACTATTGATTCCTTTTCTTCTTCCACTAGAAAAAACCACAGTTCGTTTTCTTATGGTTATCTTTTCTATTGCATGTTTAATTTATGGGGACTATAGCCAACTTAAAGTCAAAAAAAACTGGATTAAATTAAGTATTATAAGTTTGTGGCTGCTTCCATTTATACAACTGTTATTGTTAAATAAAATCGATGAATATTTAGGAAATCTTATTACAAAAATCACACTATTTATACTCCCCGTTCTAATTTTAATTGGTTATCAATCTAACAAAATTAATTTGGCAGGAATTCTGAAATTTTTTATCTACGGCTCTTTGACTTCTAGCTTGGTTTGTATTTTAAATGCTGCGGCATCCTACTTTTTGTTAGATGACGTTAATGCTATAAAATACACCTCTATTTCCTTGTTTCATCATCCTGGATATTTCACTATGTACTTAAATTTTGTTATTGGCATAATTTATTTAAATAATTTAAAACCTATTAAGGATTTAAAATTTCCTAAAAACTCAAGCTTTATAATAATAAGTTTTCTATCGTTTTTTATACTAATTGCGTCCTCTAGAACTGGTTGGATAACCAATATATTAGTTCATCTATTTTTTATTTCTTGCATCTTCTACAGCAAAAAAATCAATAAAAAATTACTTATATATTTTGTTCTCTTGATGATTCCGTTCTCCACAGTAATTTACACAAATGAAACCATTCATAATCGATTCAATGAAATTATTACCAATACCTTTGAGAAAAGTGAAAATAAAAAAGTAAGATCTTCAACATTGGTCAGAAAAAAAACATGGTCTACTTCAATAAAATTAGTTGAAGAAAAATGGATGACTGGATATGGGACAGGATTGAGTAAAAAAGTACTTAAAGAACAATATAAAAAGGATGGCTACGATTATATGTATAAGAAAAATTACAACTCACATAACCAATATCTACAAGTATTACTAGACCATGGTGTTTTTGGATTTTTAATATTAGCATTTTTTACTTTTGGGATGTTGTATGCTTCTTTAAAACAAAAAGATTTTATATACGCATTATTTTTAGCCATTATGATTTTAAACTTTATGACAGAATCCGTTCTTGAAACACAAAGCGGAGTTATTTTCTTTGCTTTTTTTAATACTGTCTTTTTCTTCCAATGGTTCAATAAAAAATATTTAGCACTTGAATAAAACAGAGAAAAATCAATTTTTAAAAAATGTTTTAACAATATTTTCTGGTACTACAATTGCACAGATCATCAACTTTAGTGCTATAATTATTTTACAGCGATACTTTTACAGCCCAGAAGAATATGCCCCATTTAGATTGTTCTTCGAATTTGCTGCAGTTTTTAGCAGTGTAGCTGCTCTTAGACTTGAAAGTGGGCTTATTCTAGAGAGAGAAGACAATAGAGCGCTCTCTTTGTTAAGAATTTGTTTAAAATACACTGTAATTGTTTCTATAATTGGAGGATTTGTTTTTACATTTTATTTTATTAATGAAATAAAAGTTTTTCAATACGAGTGGCTTTTGATAATTCTAATGCCGTTGGCTATTTTTTCTAATGGAATTATACAAATTTCAAGACAATTTTTCACTCGATCAAAAAACTTTCTTACCATAACAACTTCTAGAGTTATTCATAGTACTTCAGGAAGCATAGCCCAAATAGTTACTGGTTTATTAAGTTTTAATTTTACTGGACTTGTAATTGGTAGATTAATAGGTCTGGTAAGTTGCAATATAAATTATGTAAGAAAGTATTTTCAAAATCATGATTGGATTAAAAAAAATAAACCCTTAGAAAAAGAATTAATTCAGAAACATAAGAAATTCATTTGGTTCAGTTCTCCAGGCGTATTTGTTGGAAACTCAATCAATCTAATTACGCTAATATTTTTCACCCACTATTATGGAGAAAAATTTAGTGGATTGCTAGCGGCAGCTATTCAATATCTTGGATTGTTAATAATGATGTTTTCATCCTCATTTGCACAAGTCTATTACAATGAAATTGCACAGATAAAAAACCCAAAAGAATTGTATAAATCTTATACCTATTGGTTGAAAAGATTATTTGTACTAACACTAATCGGATGGGTTATTCTAGTAATAACTCCTTCCTCATTATTAACTTCAATTCTTGGGGATAAGTGGGCTGGACTAATGGATGCCATTAAAGTTATAAGCCCTTGGATGGCAATTATGTTTATTGCCTCTTCCCTATCCTATGTATTCATAAGACTAGAGAAACAAAAAGAAATTTTCTTTTTTGATGTTTTCCACTTAGTATTAATTATAATAACACTTGGACTAGGCCATTACTTTTTAAATGAGAAAAATCAAATTCTATATCTAGTAACTATTGTACAAAGTATTTTTTATATTCTTTCGATATCTTTAGCATTAAAATTTTTAATTGCAAATCTTAAAAAAAACAATGCGTAAGGGCGAGATTCAAAATACAAACCAATGAAAAATAATATTTGGATAATTAACCAGTATTGCGGATCAAAGGTTCATGGGATGAACTTTAGGTCTTGGTATTTTGCTAAAGAATTAAAAAAAAAAGGATATCAACCCCGTATTATAAGTGCTTCTTATTCTCATTTATTTTACAAACTTCCTAAAACAAAAGGAAAATTCACCTTGGAAGATGTAGATGGAATTCCTTTTACTTGGGTAAAAGTTTCAAAATATAAAGGATCTCAAAGTATTGGCAGAGTTCTAGTGATGATTCAATTTATGGTTAATTTATTTTTTCTTCCTAAGAAAAAGCTGAAAAATCCAGATGTGATAATAGTATCGTCTCTTTCACCACTTCCAATAATTAATGCTTACCTATGGTCTAGAAAATACAAAGCAAAATTAATTTTTGAAGTAAGAGATATTTGGCCACTTAGCTTAATAGAAATTGGAGGCTTTTCTAAATTAAATCCACTTGTTTTATTTTTTGGATGGTTTGAAAAATTTGCCTACAAAAAAGCAGATAAAGTAATTTCATTATTGCCTAATGCAAAACCACATATGGAAAGTAGAGGAATGAATAAAGATAAATTCATACATATTCCTAATGGATTTAATTTAGAGGAAATGAAAAAATCTAAAGAATTAGATAAAAGCATTTCTAATTTAATTCCAAAAAATAAATTTATTGTTGGTTATACTGGATCATTAGGTGCATCTAATGCAATGGAATATTTAATTGAGGCAAGCAATCATTTAGAAAACAATGAAAATATTCACTTTGTAATTTTTGGAAAAGGGCAACATTTAGAGAAACTAAAAAATAATGCAAAAAATAATGTTTCTTTTTTAGGGCAAATTGATAAAAGTGAAATTCAATCTGCAATTTCTTTTTTCGATGTGTGTTATATAGGTTGGCACAATCACTCTCTATACAGATTTGGTATTAGTCCAAATAAAATATTTGACTATATGTATGCAGGAAAACCAATTATTCACTCAGTAAATACTACCAATGATTTTGTTCAAATAGCTGAAGCTGGAATAAGTATTCTACCGGAAAGCCCAAA
>CALKFX010000180.1 GCA_938084875.1 uncultured Flavobacteriales bacterium
CCTGTATCAATCTCATTATATCAATAAACATGCATAGTTAGAAGAACAATTTAAGAAAAAAGAATTAATCAGTCGAGAATAGTACAAACATTATCTTATAAAAAAATTCTAACGATAGCTCATTAAAACTTTATCAGGATCACCAGTTAAAGATGGATTTTGCTGTCTACCAAGCTCTGAGGCTTTTTGAGATACATTTTCATCCATATAAGCTAGCAATTCTCCATTGGTAATATTTTTATCTTTATTAGCATCAGCATTACCCTCAGATGAGAAAGGAAAATATAAATCCTAAGAATATTTCTTTTAAGTCTTTGGATCCCAATCCGGTAAGTTTGAGCGAAAGAGAGCTACAGATAATACGGTTTATTGCCGAGGGCTATACCAATTCTCAGATTGCGGCCATTGTCTATTTAAGCAACCATACTGTAAATACCCATCGAAAAAACATCATGAAAAAATTGGGTGTTAATAATACTGCTGGTATTGTAATGTATGCGGTAAAGGAGAAAATGGTAACTCCTAATCAGTTCAGCTTCAAAAAATCTAATTTGGTTTAGGTTTTGTAATCTGTATTTTGTTAAGTCAATTTTGGCGCTGGTCTATTCCAATTTGTCATATGTTGAACAACTCCTTCATAATAGTCCAACAACACACAATTACAAATGTAAACTTTGAAGCTCAAATTCTATAATTTTAATAAAATTCTAGATTAAATTGGTTGTTATTCTCCAGTCCTTTTAGTTTTCTTCTATCACTTTTAGCGATATTAATAAGTATTATTTCTCCAGTTTTACAATGGCAAGCAAGACATAGCTCCACTTTAGAAGAGTCAAATTCTGAGGAAATATAATTTACTTGAATATTTTCTGCCATTAGGTAATCGTATATCCCTTGATGGTAGCCTTCTGTAGTAAATGTATCTAAGCTAATTTCACTGTCCCACGGGTTGGAACACCCTGTTAAATCCCAGCGCATAGTTACAGCCTCGTTTTTATTGCAAGCAACAACCATTAATCCAGCTAAAAGTAGATATATAAATAATTTTACTTGTTTCATAGATTGTTTTTAATTCTATAACGATGGTATTTTAATAATTAGGGGGGGTATTAATTGGAAAGCCTTAGATAAAATATTTATTTACCCATTCCAGGAAATACATTGAAGGCAGTACTCTTCATTTCGTTTTCATTGACATGGTCTGCATCTTCAATAGCTTTGTTAAACCCTTCAATCATAGACTCTATTAATTCCTCCTTCTCCATATTTTCAAAAACTTCTTCATCTATAAAAAGTTCTTTCAGCTTTCTATTTCCATCTAGCACAAACCTTACCTTTCCATCCAATGCATCTCCCTTCACATATATATTTTCTAGTCTTTTTTTAGAATCTTCTACCGCTCCTTTCATGTCCTGCAACTTGGACATCATGTCTTTCATATTTTGATTTCCAAACATTATTCTTTCTTATTGCTGTTATTTATTTTACTATTTCTTTCCTTCTTTTCTTTAAAATCTTGCATATTCCATTTGTAGAGTTTGTAGCCAATGGTAAGACCACCAATAAAAATTGCAGCTACAAAAAATGTGATAAAAAAATCTCCTGGACTCATCTAAAAAATATTTTCTTTCAATAGCATTTCTAACTTTATTCCTCGAGAACCTTTGAGCAGTACCAAACTATTTTCCAAACCATCCTGTTTTAAATATGGTATTAACTCCAAAGTATCTTTAAAGGTAGTATAACCACTTTTGGTTTTTTGATAGCACCCGCCAACCAAAATGGCCTTTAAAGAATTACTCTCTAAGTAATCTACTATTGCCTGATGCTCCACTTCAGAAGAAGAACCAAGCTCTAGCATGTCTCCTAAAATTACTAATTTTTGAGAACTTTCTATTTGGTTAAAACTTATTAGCGATTCCATAGTAGAAGTAGGATTGGCGTTGTAACAATCTGCTATAACTGTATTTTTTGATGTTTTTACCAGCTGAGAGCGATTGTTGCTAGGTGAGTAGAGTGCAATAGACTGTTCGATATTTTCTATTGAGACCTTAAATATTTTCCCCATACAAGCAGCCGCTAGAATATTGTTTTGATTGTAAGCACCTAGCAAATTTGTTTTTACCATTTTAGGAGCGTTTTCTTCTATAGATAGCTCCACTTCTAAAGTAGGTGTTTGTTTTACTACTTTTCCAGTTACATCTGCTTTAGAAAATCCGTAAGAAAACTTTTCTATGTCTTTTGGGATATAGCTTGTAAGCAATTCATCTTCGTTATTTACTACAACTGCACCCTTATTTTCAATAATAAAATCGTACAATTCAAATTTTGTTTTCTTAATAGTCTCCACATCTCCAAATCCTTCCAAATGCGCTTTTCCTATATTGGTAATAATTCCATAATTGGGTAGTGCTATTTCCACCAGCTCTTTAATATCTCCAATCTTACTAGCGCCCATTTCTATTACTGCTATTTCATGCTCCTTATTTAGCTGTAGAATAGTTAGTGGAACTCCTATATGGTTGTTGAGATTGCCTTTCGTAATAAGAATATGGTATTGGCTAGTTAAAACTGATCCCAATAATTCTTTGGTAGTAGTCTTTCCATTAGTACCCGTAATAGCAACTACTGGAATATTTATCTTTTCTCTATGAAATCTAGCCAGACTTTGTAAAGTCTCTAGCACGTTTTCAACTAAGAATGTCTGTCCTTCAATAAAATATTCTTTTTCGTCTATTACTGCATATTTGGCACCGAGTTCTAGCGCCTTTTCTGCAAATTTATTACCGTTAAAATTAGGGCCTTTTAAAGCGAAAAATAGATCGTTTTTAGCAATGTTTCTCGTGTCAGTTGTTACCTTTTGATCGCAACTTAAAAAAGCATTGTAAACTTGTTCTACCATTATTCTCCAAATCTATCCATTACCGCAGTAGTAACTCCAGTAGATGAAAATCCTCCATCGTGAAATAGATTTTGCATGGTTACATATTTAGTTAAATCACTAAACATAGAAATACAGTAATTGGCACAGTCTAAAGAACCTGCATTTCCCAAAGGACTCATGTTCTCACTAAAATCTATAAACTTATCAAATCCACTTACTCCACTACCAGCAGTGGTAACAGTAGGAGACTGAGAAATGGTATTAACTCTTACTTTTTTAGAAGTTCCGTAGTGGTAACCAAAGCTTCTTGTAATAGATTCTAAAAGTGATTTAGCGTCTGCCATATCGTTGTAGTCTGGGAATATTCTTTGTGCAGCTATATAGGTAAGGGCAACTACAGATCCCCATTCGTTGATGGCATCTGTCTCAGAAGCTACTTGTAGCACTTTGTGCAAGGACATAGCCGAAACATCCAGTGTCTTTTTATACCATTCGTAATTTAAATCTGTATAGTGTTTCTTTTTTCTTACATTGGGAGACATACCAATAGAATGTAGAACAAAATCAATTTTTCCTCCCAAAATTTCCTGAGACTGACTAAATAAATTTTTAAGATCGTCCACCGAAGTAGCATCTGCCGGTATTATCTGTGAATTAGTTTTTTCTGCCAAGTCGTTCATAGCACCCATTCTCATCGCTATTGGTGCATTGGTAAGGGTAAATGTAGCACCTTCCTCATGTGATCTTTCTGCAACTTTCCATGCAATAGACATTTCGTTTAAAGCTCCGAAAATGATTCCTTTTTTTCCTTTAAGTAAATTATGAGACATATATAAATTTGTTTTTATTCAAATATAGAAATATACATTAATAAATTTTCCTACATGTTTGAAATACTGTAGTTTAGATATTCACAATGGTTAAGAATTATTACAAAACTTTAGGTCTTTCTACTTCTGCTACTAAAGCTGAAATAAAAATTGCTTACCGAAAGCTGGCTAAAAAATACCATCCCGATAAAAATAAATCTCAACATGCAAGCCAATTATTTATCGAAGTAAATGAGGCATACGCTTACCTGTCCAATGAAACTTCTACTTTTCAAACTAAAAATATAGTAAAAACTCCCCGAAGAAAAAGATCTAAATATTCCGAAGACGAACTTAAAAAAAGAATGGAGTTGGCTAGAAAATATGCGCAGTATAAAAAAGTTAAAGAAGAAAGGGTAATGGAACTAGAATATTATAAAATTCACAATTCTGGCCGTAAAAAGATTATTAATTTAATCAATTGGGTAAGTATTGGTGTTGCATTTTTAATTTTTATGGACTATAAAATTCTTCCTACTAGTCCAATGGAAGTAGATTTAATTACAAATTACATGGATATGGGCTCGGATAATTTTGTTTTAAAATTCAAGGATATAGATAATAACGACTTTAATTTTGCAGTGTCTATCGAAGATGTGAAGTATCTTAATATTGCAAAAATAAAAGATTATTCTACCCAAAAAAGTATGATTTTAAGACAAAATACCAATATGCTATTAAATATTGACAATGAGATAATTTCTATTGAAAATCACTTTTGTGTTTACAAGGTTTTTTATTTCTATTTCATTATTCTTCTGTTGCCATTAATCACTATTTTTTCCAAAGGACCAAATACGGTTCACATATTGTCTAGTTATGTCATCTCTAGTGTTGCTACCATAGGGGTAATATTTCTTTTTCTTACCCTTGTATTATGAAATACATCTTCTTTTTTATTTCCTTGGTTACTCTTTCTTCTTGCGATAACCAACCACCAAATGATTACTACACCGAAAAATCTTCCAACTTGGTTAAAATAGATGCCAATTCCAATAAACCAATTAAAATTGCACCTAAAAAAGTAATTAAAAAAAACAATCTGTTAACCAACCAAAATGTAAAGCAAAAACTAACAGATTTTGGAATTAAAAACAAGGAAGAAAAGATCTTAATTAGAACAGAATTTGGCGATATTAAGATAAGACTCTACAAAAATACTCCTTTACACCGTGCCAATTTTCTTTTATTAGCCAAAAGCAATTTTTTTGATTCAACAATTTTTTACAGAGTAATTAGGAATTTTATGATTCAAGGTGGAAATAGCGACAAAAACAACATGCTCCAAAAAATGGCTAAAATCGGACTATATAGAGTGCCACCAGAAATTAATCCAAAAAATATTCACAAACGAGGTGCCCTTGCTATGGCTGTTCAAGAACAGTATTATAAA
>CALKFX010000181.1 GCA_938084875.1 uncultured Flavobacteriales bacterium
AAAATTATCTGTCGAAGAAATAAAAGCTATTATTAGACCATGTGGATTATCTCCCAAAAAATCAAAGGCAATTTTTGATCTTTCACACATTCTTATCGCCAAATACAATGGAGAAGTACCAAAAGAAATAATTCTTCTTGAAGAACTCCCTGGAGTTGGTCACAAAACAGCTTCTGTAGTAGTAAGTCAAGCTTTTGGTCAAGCGGCATTTCCAGTTGACACCCACATTCATCGTTTAATGTATAGGTGGGGGTTTACCAGTGGGAAAAATGTTGTTCAAACAGAAAGAGATGCCAAAAGATTGTTTCCTGAAAATATTTGGAATAAACTCCATCTTCAAATCATTTTTTATGGAAGAGAGTTTTCTCCAGCACGTGGACCAAAAAAAAATAAAGACTTCATAACAATGAAAATTGGTAGAAAATCTGTAATTTCATATTTAAAATAAACTTTATGAAAAATTTTCTTTTTTATGTTTCAATTTTTGTTGCTTTTAACTCTTATTCTCAGAGTTTTAGTGTGCAACAAAATAATGTTTCTTTATCTGGTCTTCCAACAGAAAATGATTTTTCTGAAAACACATATCTGGATGCTCTGGCAGATGATTCTTTAACATGGAATATAATATCGGATTCTTTACCTTCTAATTGGGATTTTTCTAATTGTTTCCCAGGCTGCTATGCTATTGGAGATACTAATGGTGATTTAGTAATCACTAACGGTCAAAGTTATTACCTTAACTGCCATATATATCCAAACAATACAAGCGGTGAAGGTTTTATAACAATGGAAATAACTGATGGTGCAGGTAATTCAGAACTCGTAACTTGGCATGGAGTAGCAGGAAATGTTGGCATAATTAACAACTATTATGATTCCAATAAAAATAATATTAAATGCATCTATGATCTTTCAGGAAAAATTGTAAATGATTTTAAGCCCAATAAAATTTATATAGTTCAATTAAATGATAATTCTTTCGTGAAATTATTTACAAATAATCTTCAATAAAAGAGCTATCAGTAAGACTCTTGAGAAACAAAACTAAATCATTTTTTTCTCTTTCTGTAATATCAAATGGCTTGATGAATTCATGTCTATTTTTGTTGTCATTGCCTCCCTTAGAATAATGGTCTATAACTTCTTCAAGTGTATGTATACTACCATCATGCATGTATGGTCCAGTAATTGCAATGTTTCTTAAAGTGGGTACTTTAAAACATCCATTGTCCTTTTCTAATAAAGAAACTCTCATTTTACCAATATCTTTATATTCATTATATAATCCATTGTTTACTACTTCACCATTTGAAAAGTTAAATCCAGAATGGCATTGGATACAATTCAGTTTGTTAAAAAAAAGATCCATTCCTCTTAATTCAGCTATAGAAAGAGAAGATGTTGAATTTTGATAATAATATTGATCAAACCTAGAATTCCCACTTATTAATGTTCTTTCATAGCAAGCAATTGCTTTAGTAACAAAATTGGGAGTTGGTATACTATTGTAGGCTTTTTGAAAAAGATCATTGTAATCCGGTCTTTTTTTCAATCTTTCTACCACAAGTAAAATATGAAAATCAAATTCGTTTTTTTCATGAATTGGAACTAATACTTGAGCCTCTAAGGATGGGTTAACACCATCTCTCAAGAAACTTTGGTTGTATCCTATGTTGGTTAAAGTAGGAGTATTCCGTAGAACTTCTCTTTCTTTAATTCCTTTAGGGGTTTTTAATGCATCACTAAAAGCATATTTAGGTTGATGACAAGAAGCACAGGATATGGATGAATCTCGAGAAAGGATTTTATCAAAAAATAATTTTTTACCTAATATTATTCTATCTTCTGAAAGAGAATTATCCGTGGGTATTAATGGCGTGGGAAAACCTGTTGGAATGGTTAAATAGGATTCTTTATCATTTTTAAAAGAAAGGCTAAAAAAGGCTAGAATTAAGCAAATAAAAATATATTTATTGGACAACATTAAATTTTTTGAATATCCTATTGGTCCCATTATCTATTGTAACAATATAAATTCCAGTTGCTAGTTCTTTCAATGGGAAAAAACTTCCTTGACTCACAAGATTTTTTTCGTTGATATGAATTTTTCCATTAATATCAGTAATCCGTAGGTTTACTTTATTATTGGATTCAAAATGATAATTAATAGTTGGGGCAAAAGCAAGAGTGTAGTCTAAAAAAATATAATCTGAAGAAACATTGTTTTCCTTTAAGCTTGTAACATCGATGTATCCTGGTTCAAAGATATTCAGAGTGGAAGAATTATTACACATAGTTAAATTATCGGTACTACTACTATGGTCAGCTCCAACAGAGCTTAAATCAATTCCAGAAATAAATCTTTCCGCATTTACAATTAAATCTATATAAATAGTATCATTTAAATTGGTACCAGACAAATAAATTGGATCTATAGGACTTAACATCATATCTCCTAATGCATGTAATTGAAAATTAGTTTCAGGAATATTATTATTATCTGCATCTGTGAAACCGTTAGTAACCACAAAAAAGTATCCCGAAGGCCATCCCCAGTCCATTGGAGGACTCTTAGGACCTAAAGGATGTTGAGAAGAATAATTGGTAGTATTTCCGCTATTAGCTATTTGGTCTACTCCAACATCAAAAGATATAGACTCTAAAGAAGAAATATTAAAATTTCCTAAATAATAATTTGAAATATGTCCACTAGCTAAAAC
>CALKFX010000182.1 GCA_938084875.1 uncultured Flavobacteriales bacterium
CTTTAGAGGTTTTTGAATCTGAAGATATCACCAAATTGTATGAATTAATAGAAATGACTTTTCAAAGGCAGAATTTAAAAGTTCCATATACAAAAGAAGTTCTACATAGCTTATTTAAAACATGTCAGTCAAAAGGGTTAAGTAAAGTTTTAATGTCTAAGGATTCTATTGGGAATATTCACTCTGGAATTTTACTAATTTGGAATGAAAAAACTGTTTATTATTTAGTCGGAGGAAGTGACCCTAGATATAGGAAAAGCGAAGCCATGACATTAATTATGTGGGAATCTATAAAATTTGCTTCTTCTTTTGCTCAGGAATTTGATTTTGAAGGTACCATGGTAGAATCTATAGAAAGATTTATAAGAGGATTTGGTGCTACTCAGCATCCTTATTTTCAAATTTCAAAAGTCAAGCCTAGTTTTTTAAAACCTTTATTCGAAAAAAAATACAACCTCAGTTAATTATTATTATGAAGAAAATACTACTACTTGGATCTGGAGAACTAGGAAAAGAATTTGTAATTTCTTGCCAAAGACTTGGTCAATATGTAATTGCTGTAGATAGCTATGACCATGCACCTGCAATGCAAGTTGCCCATGAAAAAGAGATTATTAATATGCTAGATGGTGATGCATTAGATAGTTTAGTAGAAAAACACCAGCCTGATTTGATAATTCCAGAAATTGAAGCCATAAGAACAGAAAGATTTTACGAATATGAAAAGCAAGGGTATAAGGTAGTTCCTAGTGCAAAAGCAGCAAACTATACTATGAATAGAAAATCCATTCGTGATTTGGCGGCAAAAGATTTAAATGTTAGAACAGCTCCATATCGTTATGCAACTTCTTTTATTGAATTAGAAAATGGTGTTGAATATTGTGGATACCCATGCGTAGTAAAGCCCTTGATGTCTAGTTCAGGAAAAGGACAATCTGTAATTAAAACATATTCTGACATTCAAAAAGCTTGGGATTATGCATTGGAAGGTTCAAGAGGGGATTTGTTAGAAGTAATTGTGGAAGGTTTTATTGATTTTGAATATGAGATTACTCTTCTAACTGTTACTCAGGAAAATGGTCCAACTCTTTTTTGTCCACCTATTGGACATAGACAAGAAAGAGGAGATTATCAAGAAAGTTGGCAGCCAATGCCAATGGACAAAGAACGTTTAGAAGAAGCACAAGAAATGGCTAAAAAAGTAACAGATGCTCTTGGTGGAGCTGGAGTTTGGGGCGTTGAGTTTTTTATTACAAAAGATGCTACTTATTTTTCTGAATTGTCTCCAAGACCACATGATACTGGTATGGTAACACTAGCTGGAACCCAAAATTTTAGCGAATTTGAATTACATGCAAGAGCTGTACTAGGATTACCTATTCCGGAAATTAAATTGATGAAAAATGGTGCATCTGCTGTTGTTTTGGCAAATCATACTTCCTTAGAACAACCTAATTTCTTTGGTTTGGAGGAAGCAATGAGTGCACCCGATTCGGATTTAAGAATATTCGGAAAACCAACTAGTAGACCTTTTAGAAGAATGGCAGTTACTTTAACTTATGGTAAAGAAAACGTTGAAATTTTAGTAGAAAGAGCTAAAGAGCTAGCTGCAAAAATCACTGTAAACTAGTTCCTATTACTGATAGTACGATAAATTAGTTAATTTTTAATAAACCTTAACGATTTATTTAGGTCTCCAGAAATATTTAGAAAGTAAATACCTTTGTTTAAAGAACTAACGTCAATGTAATTATTTTCAAGTTTCATTGAGCCAATAGAGGTTTTACGACCTAAATTGTCAAAAATAGTGAAAGTGTTATTAGATAAGTCTTCAGATGAAATTAAATGAATTTTATCATTTGAAGGGTTTGGGAAGATACTGATTTTTGTATTTAATGAATTTTCAATATTTGCAAATGGATTCCCAATTAAAAATTTAGATTTTTTTATAGGTGAGCTTGGCGGGCATGCACCTGTTTGTGTCATAGCAGATATTTGGACAATTGGAATTGCATAACCCATAATCCACCAGTGGTATTGATCTAATGTTGTGATGCATGGAGCTGAACCAATTTGTCCATCAGTGAAAGTTCTTGTTGTACGAACAAGCAAAGCGTTAGTATGAACGGTTCCATCAGGCATTGTGACTTCTCCAGTTTCTAATCCTCTAGAAATTACCTGGTCGTTTCTTTCTAAAAAGGGTGGTCCTCCTGGAATTGTAAATGGAATATCCACTTCGTAGTCAGAATGAATATCTCCGTTAGAAAAAGGATATGGATGTATTATTAGTGGCGATGAATAAGAAGAGGTAAGAATTGAAACCTCCCCATGAAAAGTATAAGAGTTAGAATCAAAACCAATAAAAAATTGCTCTCCACCCTCATATTTTACATGACTAGCATTTGGATAATTACTGCCAATTGCAGAAGAGGAAATAGGCAAAATTTGAATATTTTCATTTGAAGTTGTAGTAGTATTAGAAAAATCCCACGGACCCTGTTGAGAAAAGCTGGTAGTATCTGATTTAACAGAAACAGCATAAGTAACACCTGTATTTGGTATAATAGGAGTGAATAATGTTTGAGATTTAATACTAATTGATACTAATAAAAATAATAAATATGTGTTTTTAAGCATTTTGTTTTTTTTACGAATCTAAAAAAAAAATAAATAATTTAAAAGCAATTTCATACTAACTTAAATCAGATTTGTTGTAGACAGCAGTTTTACAAATAATATCGTGTAGAGCTTGTTTTTTTTCTCCCAATACAAAGAAACATCCAGTGAAGATGATTAATCCTACAATTCCAACAAAAGATCCTGTGATTTTAATAAATGCTCGCATGAGAAGTTTATCTATGCTTGCTTTTTCTCCATTCATATTTGCTACAGTAATTCCAAGAATCATTTTTCCGGGAGTTTGTCCAGTAAAACCTTCCAAAACATAAAAAAATATTGAAGTAAATGCTATTCCTGCTAGTGAAGTGACAAGTCCAATAATAGTAGCTGCTATTTCACCTGAAAATCCAGCTTGAATGGTTTTAAGTTGTGCTTCATCGTAGAAAAAATCTAGTAAAAATGCAGCGATAGCTGCACCAGCATAAATCCCTAGTATAATTCCAGGTAATAAACTAATTATAAAATCTAATAGGGAGGAGCCCAATCTTTTGCCAAATCCTACTCTTTCAATTTCTTTATTTAATGTTAATGATTCTTCCATGAAAATAAATTTACAAAATTAATAGCTAATTATATTCTTTTTTATTCTTTGACCATTGCTGAGATTAATTTTAACTGTAAAGAAGCCTTTTAGTTTTTTTACATCCAAAGTAATATTATTAATTCTTAAATTTCTCAAGTTTTTAATTTCTCTTCCAATATTATCGTAAACAATTATTTCTGTAATTTCAGATTCACTGTAAATATTTAAGATATCTAAAGATGGATTAGGGTATGTAACTACATAGGTTTTTTTTAATTCGTTGAGGCCAACATTTGGACAGTTTCCTGGCATATTGTTATCCAACCACATCAATCTTTCGCTAATCCAGTTTTTAAACTTTATAATTTCCCCAGAGTAGGTGGTGGGTTGAATGCCAATTTCTGGCGTGCCTACATTAACTCCTAATATGGGCCATCTTGTAAAATGTCTTTCTTGTGCATCGTTTAAAATATTTTCTAAAGAATCAATAAAATAAAATAGGTTAGAGGTGTCAAGAATAGTATTTCTAAGGTTAAAATATCTACAATTTAATTCATTTGCAAAAGTAGAGTCTTGTATTAGTTTAATGTACCAGCCAGGTGGTTTAACATCAGTTGGTCCAGAATAATCGTGTCTCCAGCCAGCACCATTAAGCATGGAAGAGCTATGGTCTTTATATGCCCAGTCAAAGTCCCAAACTGGACCAGCATAAATAAGAGAATCTTTACTTGATTTATCTTTATGGAAATTCCTGCTTTTTTTAAATCCATCTACATTCCTTGCAAATTCATTTACAATAAAGTAGTCTATAAAAGATCTTGTATTTATAAAAGGTCTATATCCAAACATAGGATCGTCAAAATCTGACCCCCAAAGAGCATCCTCAAAATCACCTACTAATGTTTGTATATAATTTTTCTGCTGTATAGAAATCTCATCATAGTCTGGATAATTATACACATATCTAACTTCATCATTTGGAAAGTTTGGATTGTTGTAATTAGATACCCAGCTATTATT
>CALKFX010000183.1 GCA_938084875.1 uncultured Flavobacteriales bacterium
AAAGAGGATTTTATAGCTCTTGTAATTTTATGTTTCTCCTCGCTAGTAAAATTATTATTGTTTATTATGTGATGAATTAAATTTTCAAATTCTTTTATAGTTTCTTCTGATTTTTTTCTTGGAACCTCACCAGTTTTTTGAAATTTAGTAATAAAATTCATCAGCTCTGAAAAGCTAGATTTTCCAGATTTTTTAAATTCTAAAATAAGTGATTTTTTTGTCTTAAAGTTCTCATTTTCAGTAGAAATAATAGAATTTCTATATTGTTTTTTTGCCTCAAAAAATAAGTCACATTGAGCTCTGAATTTTTTCCAAAGTTTTTGTTCTGCAAATCTTCCTGCATTTCCAATACCTTTCCATTTTTCTTGTAACTTTTTGATTAACAATGGATTGCTGTCATTTTTAATATTTTCTACATATTTTTTTGCAGTTTCTATTAACTCAAGTTTAGAATCGTAGTTTTCTTTATTGTTGTCTTTTTCAATCTTTAAAAATTCATTTCTTTTGTCAAAAAAAGCATCAAAGTAAGACCTAAACTCTTTCCATATTTTATCATTTTCTTTTTTTGGTACAGGACCAATTTTTTTCCATTCTGCTTGACAATTTTTGAACTGATTTGCTAATGAATCCCATTCTTTAGAATTATTGGTTTGCTGAACAGTAAGTTCTTTGACTTTTTCAATTAGTTTCTTTTTATTTTCAAGATTATCTTTAAGGTCAGTCTTTAATTTACTGTAAAATTCATTTATTCTTTTTTGAATTTCATGAACCTCTGACCAATATTTTTTCTTTAAATCCTCCCAATGCTCCTTGAAAGTAGGTCCAACTTCCTCCCATTTGTTCTGTAATATCTTTAGCTCGACCTGTAATTTATTATAGTCTTTAAGTTCGTTTAAGTTTTTTAACTCGTGAATTATTTGATTTTTAAGTGAAAAATTCCTCTTTAAATCATTCTCTTTAAGCTCTTTATAAATATTAAAGTTGTAGTTGAAAGATTCATTTAGTTTGCTAAATTCTTGTTGAAGTTTATGATCATCATTTGGTGAAATTGCACCAATTTTATTCCAATTGGTTCTAATCTCTTTAATGCCCCTGGCTAAATGTCCTAATTCTTCCTTATTATTTATTAGTAATCGAAAATTATCAAGAATTTCTTTTTTTAGCCTAATATTACTTTTTTCTTCCTTCTTTTTTTTGTTTTTTTTCTCTACTTGTGCTTTTTTAAATGCTTCAATAGCTTTCAATATTAAAATATTTTCTTGCTCATTTTCTGGATTTAAATTTTTTTCATCCTCATTTCCTAATTCTTGGAAAATTTCAACTTCTTTTTGGAAAACGACTTTAAATACTTTTATTTGGTGTTCTGCCTCTTTAATAGCCAATTCATTGTCAGCTCCAATAAAGCTTTCAATACTTTTAAGTATGTTTCCTTTATTTATTTGCATTATTAAAATTTAAGGGAATGAGAAGGTTATGGATGGTGTACTTTTATTGTTTCAAATTTATAAGTTTTCTTTAATTTATGGTGATTTTTTAGTTTGATTTTTAAAAAAAAGTTTAACTACATTTTACACACCTAAGTGTTTCTGGAATAAGAATTAATCTGTTTATATTAATTTCTCTATTGCATTGAATGCAAATTCCAAAATCTACCTTTTCTAGTCTTTTTAATCCAGTTTTTAAATTTTTTAATTTTTGTAAGGAGTTTCTTAGCATTCTATCATTTATGCTTTTATTATTAATAGCATCCATTCTGCTAATTCTTCCAATTGAATTTTCTGGTTCTATAGGTTTTGCTATTTGTCTTAGCTCATCCATTTCTAATACAAGATCTTTTATTTTTTCCTCAATAATATTTTTAATTTTATTTTTATCCAATTCTATAGTCTAATTATTTATCTGTATTTATCTTTTTTACTTCCCTTGTATAAAGGAATGTGCACTAATTTTGTTTCAATTGGCCCATTAAATATCTTTATTCTTCTAATGGGTCTTAAACCTACATGTTTTAAGCTTTCTAAATCTCCGCTTAAAATCCAAGCATCAGATCCGCTCCAAGTGTGTTTCAGTCTAGAACCAATTTCTTCATAAAATAAATGATTTTTTTCCTGTGCTATTCTTACATTATAGGGAGGATTTAGTATTATCATAGGATTTTCAATTGGAGGCTCTAAATCAAAAAAATCTTTGAAGGTAATTTTACAGTTGTTGTTAGGAAAAATATTATTAATGTTGCTCCTCGATGCAATAATCATTTCATTAAAATTGTCAAAACCCATTATCGTTGGTTGGTTGTCATTTATCTCCTCCAATGATTTAGCCTTTAATTTCTCCCACAAATTATGGTCATAATCTTTATGGTTCATGAACCCAAAAGATTTTCTTTTAATAGTAGGTGGAATATTTCTAGCTAGCATTATTGCTTCACATAAAAATGTTCCAGAACCGCACATTGGGTCAATTAAAGGTCTCTTTAAGTCCCAGCCACTGAAGTTTAATATTCCTGCTGCCAAAACCTCATTTATCGGAGCTACGCCTGTCATGGTTCTGTATCCTCTTTTGAATAAAGAGTCGCCAGAAGTATTCCAAAGTAAGTTTACTTGGTCGTGGGAAATTCTTACTAAAAACTTGTGGTCAGGATTTTCTCTATCTACGCTTGGTCGTTTGCCAATTTTCTTATTAAACTGATCAACAATTGCATCTTTTATTTTTAAAGAAACATATTTAGAATGATTAAAAAAAGGGGAATTAACTACACTGCTTATAGAAAAAGTTTCGTGTATAGAAAATTCATTGTCCCAAACAAATTCGTAGGCTCCATTGTAAAGTTCATCTTCTTTACTTGCTTTATAATGGTGCAACTCAACCAACACATCTAGAGCAAGTCTGCACCACAAATTTAAAGAGTATATTGTTTCTAGATTTCCCTCTAGATAAACGGCTCTTTTGCCAATTTCGGGTTTGAGATTGGTGATTTGAAATATTTCTTTTGCAAGAATTTCTTCAAATCCAGCAAAAGTTCTTACAATAATTTTCATGGATTTTTTTAATTTTCTTTTTCATCCATTTCTTCAAAATCGACATAAAGATCATCGTCTATGTCAATTTTTTCACTTTTTTTCGATTCTGAAAATGGATTACTAGTTGCATTTTTAAAAACTTCTTCTAATGGATTTTTTCCCATTTCTTTTGGTTTTTGTCCAGTTAGTTTCATTAAAAGGTCTTTTACAGTTGCAATTCCTTTTTGAAATATTGAAGCCATGAAAAACATACCAAATATTCCAAAAACCCCTTTAAGAATAGGTGCTTGGTACAATCCTTCAATAGTATTGTAAAACCAAATGTTTAATGGATTATTATTAATTATCTCTCCAAATAATGGAAATGCAATACAAGCTGTAAAAAAAACAATGGTGATACCCGCAATATGATTTTCATATTTAAGATTTTTTAAATTGTTAGAATTGATATTAAATTTCTCTGAAAATCCCATATTAGATACAATACTTAACATAGATTTTTTCTTATTTAGTTTTCCAATAATGTATAGAGACAAAACTGTTCCGCCAATTATATAGGTAAAGGTAAGTTCAAAAATACTCATGGAATTTTCCTGAATGCATTGCAGACACTTGGAGAAAGTTAAATTACTTAAAAGCAAAAACTTTAAGGCGGATAAAAAGTGATTCAACGGATTATTAGAATTAAACCCTGTGAAAAAAGCTTTTGGTAAGGTGACAATGATCCCCCAAACTAGGTTGAAAATAACAAAGACTATGCTTAAGTTGTAAAGGTGCTCTAAAAATAACATCCTGCAAATATAGTTCAAAGGACAATAGATGTCTATGAATACTTAATTATTATCAATTACATTTGTAAATAACAAATTCTAATTTTAACGACTATGAAGTTCAAAATAATAATAATTCTGTCGATTTTTTCTTTTAAAGGAATTTTAATCTTTGGTCACGAAGGAATGTGGATTCCTTCGCTTTTAAAAGTTATTGAAGGACAAATGAAAAGTGATGGTTTGGAGATTTCTGCTGAGGATATTTACAGTATTAACAATTCAAGCCTTAAAGATGCAATTGTTCATTTTGGAGGTGGATGTACAGCAGAAGTCGTTAGTAAACAAGGTTTAATTTTAACTAATCATCATTGTGGTTACAGTCAAATTCAGCAGCATAGTTCATTAGAAAATAATTATTTAAAAGATGGCTTTTGGGCTATGTCTAAAAGTGAAGAATTAACTAATCCAGGATTAACTGCAACTTTCATAGTGAGTATTAAAGATGTTACTAACGAGGTTTTTAAAGATACTATTAACTTGTCTCCATTAGAATTTAAAAAAGTTATTTCCAAAAACATTAAAAATATTCAAAATCAAGATAGGAATCAGCCAAACTATAACTATGTAGTTAAGCCGTTTTTTTATGGAAATAAGTATTACTTGATAACCTCCAAGACTTATAAAGATGTAAGATTAGTTGGTGCACCTCCAAGTTCAATGGGAAAGTTTGGTGGGGATACCGACAATTGGGTTTGGCCAAGACATACTTGTGATTTTTCAGTTTTTAGAATTTATGCCAATCAGGAAAATGAACCAGCAGAAATTTCCGAAAATAATATTGCTTACAACGCACCTGTTGCTTTAGATGTGAAAGTTAGTGGAGTTAAAGAAAATGATTTTAGCATGGTTTTTGGGTTTCCAGGGAAAACCGAACAATATTTAACTTCAAATGCAGTAGATAATTATATAAATATAATATTACCAGCTAGAATAGAAATGAGAAAAAATAGTTTAAAACATATAGATGCTTCTATGGATTTAAGCGAGTCGAATTTCATAAAATATGCATCAAAGCAATCTAGAATTAGTAATGCCTACAAAAAATGGATCGGACAAGATATAGGTTTAAGGAAAAAGCAAGCAGTGAATAAAAAGCGTTCTGAGGAGAAGAAATGGGTTGAAAAAAACCCATCTAATCAATTTCTTTTAGATAAACTTTTTACATTAGAAGAGCAAAAAATAAAATACCAATTAGCTTATAGTCTTTTCATAGAACTATGGTATTATGGACCTGAAATTATTCGTTTTTCTAATGGTATTGAAAAGCTGAAAGGTGCTGAGGAATTTGAAAGTAAAATTAAAAACAAGCAAAAAAATAGTATAAGTTATTTTAAAAATTACGATTCCAATGTAGATAAAGAAGTTTTTAAATCTCTAATTCCTATTTATTTAAAGCATTTAGAAGATGATTTAGAAGATCCGCTAATGATTTCTGCACTTCAAAAATTTGATAATGAGAATTTATTTGTAGATGATCTATTTGAAAAAAGTAAACTTACTAATTTAGAGTCTACTCTTAAAGTTCTAAATTCAAATAAAAAATCCTTTGTAAAATATTTAGAAAAAGATCCTGTTGTTGATTTTGCATCCAATTTATACAATCATTTCTTAAATAATATTCTACCTCAGTACAGAAAACTTGAAGAAGAACACCAAATTCTTATGGGGAAATATTTGAAAAGTCTAATGGAAAGTTATCCAGAAAGATCTTTTTTCTCTGATGCAAATTCAACTATGAGACTCACTTATGGGAAAGTTGAAGGTTCTAAACCAAGAGATGGAATGTCATACGATTGGTTTACAACAATTGATGGAATAATTGATAAATATAACACGGGAGAGGCCGATTTTAAAATACCATCTAGATTACAGAATCTTTATGATGAAAAAAATTACGGCAGATATGGTGATAATGGAACTCTAAATATATGTTTTTTAGGGTCTAACCATACAACTGGAGGAAATTCCGGTAGTCCAGCTTTGGATTCTAAGGGTCAATTGATAGGAATTAATTTTGATAGAACCTGGGAAAGTACTATGAGTGATGTTTTATTTGATGAAAATATATGTCGTAATATAATGGTGGATATAAGGTATGTTCTTTGGGTTATAGATATTTATGCCGGTGCAGGACACCTGGTTAATGAAATGAATTTGGTAGAATAAATTTATTCTCCTATGTATTTGGGTTTTCGTTTTTCGAAGAATGCTTTTACACCTTCTTTATAGTCGGTGGAGTTTGCCGCCGTAATTTGATATTTTTTTTCTATTTCTAATTGTTCAGAAAGATTATTTGTGTTACTTAGATTTAATAGGTTTTTAATCAGGCCAATTGATTTTGTTGGCTTTTCGCTTATTTTTTTTGCAAAATCTAAAGTTATTTGAAATCCATTTTCATCATCTACACTTTTGTATATCATCCCAATTTTCTCAGCTTCTGCAGATGATATTTTTTCACCACTGAACATTAGAGCAGCAGCTCTCTGTTTTCCAATAAGTCTTGGAAGATTATAAGTTCCTCCGCTATCGGGAACCAAGCCTATATTTACAAATGCTTGAATAAATTTTGCAGAACTTGCGGCAAAAGTAATGTCGCAAGAAATTGCTAGGTTAGCACCTGCTCCAGCAGCAATACCATTAACATAGCAAATAATAGGTTTTTCTATGCTGGTAATCATTTTTATAATTGGGTTATAGGTGTGGTCAATTATATTATCAATTGTAGGTCCATTTTTTCTAGTTGCCTCTTCCAAATCTTGTCCTGCACAAAATCCTCTTCCAGTACCAGTTATTATAATAGCTCTAATCTTTTTATTTTTAGCACATTTTTTTAAGGCATCTAAAAATTCATCAGCCATTTCGTAGTTGAAACTATTTAAAAGCTGGGGTCGATTAAGTTTAATTTCTGCAATATTTTCCTGAGTTTCAAATAAAATATTTTGGTATTTCATAATTTAAATTTTAGTTATTTAATGAACAAGAATTCTTATTAAAAAAATTATTACGATTTTCGCACAAATTAATAAATAAATAGAATGGCACAATTTTATTCCTTTAAAGTAAGTCAAATTAAAAGAGAAACTCATGACTCAGTTTCTATTTCCTTTGATATTGATAGTAAATATCATGATGATTTCAGATATGTGCCGGGTCAATATATTACTATTAAAGTTGATATTGACGGAGAAGATTGCAGAAGATCTTATTCTATTAGTTCTTCTATAACCGAAAAACTGACTATAGGGGTTAAAAAAGTGGAAGGTGGGAAAGTGTCTAATTTCATGAACGAAAAATTAAGTGTTGGAGATTATGTAGAGATTTCTGCGCCTCAAGGAAATTTTAAATTAGAAAATATTGGTTCTCAAAACATAAGAAAATTTGTTGCTTTTGCTGCAGGATCTGGAATTACACCAATACTTTCAATGATAAAAGAAATAAGCCTCCGTGAAGTAAAAAGTGAATTTTTATTGTTCTACTCAAATAAGACTATAAGGGATGTTATGTTTCAAAAGGATATTAATTTACTCTCTAATGAAAATATTTCTACAAAATTTATTTTCACAAGAGAAGATGTCGAAAAAAAATTATATAATGGACGAATTAATGAACCAAAGGCATTGGAGCTGATGAGGTCTGAAATGTCGTTTTTAAATGCTGATGCTTTCTTTTTATGCGGGCCAGAAGAAATGATATTTTCGTCTAAGAAAGCTTTAGAGTCTTTAGGCATAGATAAAGAAAAAATAAAATTTGAACTATTTACAACACCAGTTGAAAAGGATGAAGAAGTAATAGTAGAAACATTAAATGAAGATTTTGATGGCAATTCTAAAGTCACCGTTATTTGTGATGATGAAGAAGTTGATTTTGACTTAAATAAGGATGGAGATTCAATTCTTGATGCAGCAATGGAGCAAGACCTTGATGTCCCATTTTCTTGTAAAGGAGCAGTCTGTTGTACCTGCAAAGCCAAGGTTACTAAAGGAAAAGTAATTATGGATGCAAATTATGCTCTTTCAGATCAAGAAGTTGAAGATGGATATATATTGTCATGCCAAGCTCATCCTGCTAGTGCTGAAGTTACTGTTGATTTTGATTTTTGAGATAAATTATTGTTAATTAATATAGTTTTATGAATGTAGTAATAACAGGTTGTTCAAAGGGAATTGGTCATGAGCTCGTTAAAATTTGGAGTAAAAACCATATGGTTTATGGAATTTCTAGAAATAGAGAAAAGTTAGAATCGCTTAAAGCAAGTCTAACAAATCCTAGGAATTTTAATTATCTCTCTAAAGATATTGTTAACCTTAATCAGAATGACATAGATGATTTTGTTAAGGATAGTAAGGTTGATGTGCTTGTTAATAACGCTGGTCATCTTATTAATAAGCCTTTTGTTGAGATAGAGTACGATGACTATAGAGAGTTAATGGATGTCAACTTTTGGGGTGCTTTTAATTTATCTCAGCTTCTAGTTAAAAAACTTTCGAATGCTAAAGGGCAGATTATTAATATATCAAGTATGGGTGGTATTAATTATACTTCAAAATTCCCAGGGCTATCTTTATACAGTTCTTCAAAAGCAGCTTTGTCTGTTTTTACTGAATGTTTAGCTGTTGAATTAAAAACAGAACAAATTAAAGTCAATGCTTTAGCTTTGGGAGCTGTTGAAACTGAAATGTTAAATAGTGCATTTCCTGGTTATGTTGCAGATACTAAAGCTCATGAAATGGCTTCTTTTATAGTTGAATTTGCAAACTCTGCCTCAAATATCATTAACGGGCAGGTTATAAGAGTGTCTAAAAGCAATCCTTGAATGCTGATTTTCAACAAGATATAATTACCTGTGTTAAATATTGAATATTTAAGGCAAAATAGTTTGTCTTTATAAGAAATCATAGTATGTTTGCACCCCGAAAAAGTTATTTAAGTATTTAAGCTAGATTCTAGAGAGATTAAATTTTTATTTTTTTTTATTTTCTCTTGTTTGATTTAAATTTTAAGTTATCTTTGCCGGCCGATTGTGATACCAAAAGAGGTTTTACATCGTTAAATGAGTTTAATCTCATTAAAAATTTTTAAGTTCTTTGAATTATTGAAGTATAGAATTAAAAGACTAGCAAACCCTGAGATTTGTTTCAACAAAACTTAAAGTTATAATTACAATGGAGAGTTTGATCCTGGCTCAGGATGAACGCTAGCGGCAGGCTTAACACATGCAAGTCGAACGGTAACAGAAAAAGCTTGCTTTTTGCTGACGAGTGGCGAACGGGTGCGTAA
>CALKFX010000184.1 GCA_938084875.1 uncultured Flavobacteriales bacterium
CTTCATCTAAAGCTGGGTTTAGCTCTAACTCTTCTTTTATTCTTTTTTCAAGTTCCAGTGTTGGCAATTGCAACATCTTCATCAACTGTATTTGTTGAGGAGAAAGCTTTTGTAAAAGCCTTTGCTGAAGTGATTGTTTTAAAGGCATTAGATTCTAAAGATATAAATATATTCCCTAGTATTAAATGGACTAAATAAAGTGTTAATTATAAAAAAAATATGGATTAGTTTATAATTGAGCCGCTATTTATTTCCAAAATTAAACTGAGAGTTTCCTTTGATATTTACATCTCTACTTTTTTCTATTACATCAAAATCTAGCTTAAAAAGTTTAAAACCATCAAATTGAATTACCATTTTATTGTTTTTAATGTAAAAATCATTTCCAAAAACATTGTTAACAGAAACTTTATAATAACCTGGGTGTGGAACACTTATCGAGTAAGTTCCATTTTCATCTGTCAAGGTGGTATATAGTTCCCCCGATGTAGACATGGCCTCTACTCTTATGCTGTTGGGTTTTACTATTCCTCGATCTGAGTTTAGGTCTCTACTAATTTGTACTTTTCCTGTAACTTTATACCCTTCTCCGTAAGGCACAAATAATGTGTAGTCTTCCTGTATAGAAATTTCTTGTGAATTGCCATTAGTGTTGTATAAGACTCCTAGGTTTTCTATAGATCTAAAATCCAGAAAAAAGTCTCCCTCTGGAAGGTCATTTAATGTAATTAACCCTTGGGGGTCGGAAATTAACTCTTTTTCATAAAATAAAGTATTTAAAAAGTCAGACTCAAAATCTCTACTTATTTTTAGAATAATATTTGGTATGGCTGGTTCATTGTCTGACTTTATGTTATCTCCGTTTAAATCTTGAAAACAAACTATTTTTAAATCGTGGTATTTTATTTTAGGTTGAGGAATATCAACATTGTAGGTAAGACCAAGATTTAGGTTGAAAAACCTAGAGCTACTAGTCCCGTCTTCTTCATTAGACATGCTATTTGTAAAAAAATTAAACATTGCAAAACCGTTCAGTCTTCTTATAATTTGAAAGTCCATTCTAGAGCTGAGGCCAAAATTTTGAACGTTCTTTGGCATTCTAAGAAAATAATTTGCGTAACTGTGAAACTTTAAATTTCTAGACGGAATTTCTTTAGTATAATTTGCTCTAAAAAAAAGTGTTTCGTTTGAAATTTTAGAATCCTGAAAAAGAAACGTACTAGGATCTATAAAAAATGTAGCTCCTTTAATATATCTAAAATTTAACCCCCAGACTGGTGTAAGATAATTTATTCCAAATGAAATATTGGTTGCTCCGTTGTAATTTAAGGAGTCTACAAGTTTATCTACAAACCTGGTATTTCCAAAAAACACATTAGGGGTTATTGACTCCAAGTTGTTTAGTTTGAATTTCATAGAGCCAAAAAGTCCAAACGTTTGGTTTTCAAAGTCTGTTGTTGGTGCATTTTGATTAATGAATTCTTGTCTTCTTGTAGTTTGGAGACTGGGGCCAGCTGAAAGTGAAATTTTCTTGTTAATTCTATTTTGATAAAATAGCCTATTAATGCTCTGTCTTTGAAATAGACTGTTTTGTGTCTGGTTTAAAAATAGTTTAGATGGCGAAATGGCAAAAATATTTGAAGTTAAAGACACGCTACTCATTTGGTTTATTTTATAATCTACCTGACTATTTGTAGTGACGCTACCTCTAAAGCTCATTAAGCTGTTTTTTGAATTAACTTGTGATACTCGTGCAGAAATATTTTTATAAGACCCATTGTAATTTAACGAATAAGCAATACCATTAATAGACGTGTCTTGGTTTGGAATGTTGCCCAATGTAGTATCATAACTTCCAAATGAGGTGAGAATGTTAAAGCCTATATTGTGTTTTTTAATCGGGCTAAAAGACACCCCAAACTGGGGAGAGAAAGACTTAAAAAACATGTAACTGTTGTCTTGGTAGGATAATCTAAAATTATAATTAATCATCTTTTTTATCCCCGGAATCAAAATTTTAGAGGCATAAAATGAGGATGCCAACCAAGCAGGAAAAAACCTATTTCTCGATAATGAAACTCCAACAGTAGAAGAGTTATTTAAATTATAAGTTGACTCAATCCCGTTGCCGCGAAAAGAAAATAATGGGTTGTTCCCGTTAATATTACCCACTGTAGTTTGGAGGTTATTGTTCCAATTGTGGCGAGCTGTAATAAAGTATAGGTTAGGATTATTTAAATAGGATCTTAAATTAGAACTATTTTGAAAAGAAACATTTCTAAAATTTATAGAGTAGTCAAAATCATGACTTTGGTTGAGTTGTATTTGCCCAAAAGCCCCAAGGTTAGTAAAAGGGTTTATTCCAGAGGCTAGATTGGCCACAGAAAAATCTAAATTAAGTGGAGAAGACCTCTCGTCTCTTCGATTATAATACTCATTATCCAAATCAAAAAATTGATAGTTTTTGATTTTTCTTTTTCCATTGCTTCCTGATGCTGTTACTAAAATTTCTTTTTCTTTCCAGTTGTAACTATAGTAATCCATACTTTGCTCTGGACCTGACTTTTGTACCGTGTAAGAAAGGACAGTATCAGTAAAAGGGGGAATAGAAACATAAATGTTATATTTACTTAAAGAGTCTGCCAGCTTTAAATTTTGTCCAATTTTAAAATTTAAATTAATTACTTCTTGAGTGTTCCCTTTATTGGAAAGGTGAATCTCAAATTTTTCGGTATTGTAAAACTCATTAAAATATATTTTATTTTGAGTAGACTCCATGTCCCAATCAGACAGCTCAGGAATTTTGACATAAGTTACTCCAACAAATTCTTTTTCGTTGGTGTAAGCAATAATATTAATAACATATGCTATTCCACCATCTACTGTTTCTGGAATTGAAAGTCTTATGGGGATATTAATTTCTTCTTCTGGGTTGATAATTCTAGAAAAAAAAGAGCTAGAATTTAATAGTGCCCAACCGGCTGGAAGATTCGTTTTAAAATCTAATTTAATAGGTTGTAGAGTTGTGTTTTTTATGTTACAAACATTAAAATAACTGTCGCCAGGACTATGAAGAACTTTGTTTTTTACAAATTTTATGTCCAGTTCTTTGTAATTGGTGTCTTCTGGAAACAGGTTTTCTATGTATATGTTGCTGTCTAAGTAATTATAAATCTTGGTTTCAGGGTTTGGTTGTATTATAGACTGGGCAAATCCATAGGAGCTAGTCAACAACAATAAAAAAAATATTTGGCTAATTTTATTCATTAAGGGACTGGGCTTAAAACAAAGTCTATTTCAATTTCATAATAATCAGAGCTGCTATCAAATACTGAGTTAGTTACCCCACATCGGTAAGAAATATCAATTTGATGAGTTGTCGCACTTGCTGGAATAGTAGATGAGGTAACAAGCGGATTTCCATTTCCTAAAATTTGCCACCCTGAAAATGTCGAGCCTGCAAGGTTTGCATTGGCGTCTGTAGCTTGCAATTCTAATACGTTTAAATTAAGAGTGTTAGCACCGCCGTCGCCGTTAATTGTTGCCGAAGCTGGTTCTGCGGTAACTTTCCACTGTGTAACTCCGGAAGCACCTCCAGTTAAGTCTGAAAATCGAACTCCAAATCTTGTATGGTTGGTTTTAGTTATCCCTGTTGAATGTTTAGCAATTGTATTAAAATTAAAGGTCACTTGAGATCCTATTATTGTAATAAGTCTTGCTACATTATCTTGAGAATAAGATGTAGTTGATAAAATGAAAAAAGACAATACATAAAATAACCTAGTCATAATTGATTAGTATTATATATATTAAATATACAATAAAGGCCACATGAATGTGACCTTTAAAATAGTCCAAAAGAATTACTTTGGAAACTTTAGTTTCTACAGAGCAATAAGATTGAAAAGAACGTTAGTTACGTATCTATCTGGTGCGAGACCTTGCTCAATTAATTTGTCTGTATTCATAGGGGTTCCAGTGCCTTCTGCAGTTCCGCATCTCCATGTCATTGTAAAAGCATTGTCTGTTGCGTCTCCAGCATTAGCAGCAGCATTTCCACCGTCAGTTAAAAGAACTACAGGGTAAGCTTGTAGTGCAGCTACTTCAGCCCCAGCATTGGTTGGAATAGAGGCTAACTCTGTTCCAAAAGCGTGTGTTCCTGTCGAAGCCAAAGAAAAGCCAACATTGTCTAGGGTTAATCCAATGTTTGCTGGATTATCAACACCAATAAAAGTTGCATCCTCAGCACCATAGTCCAGCCTCCATTTGGTGGATGCCGCAATTGTAAAAGAAGTTATATACATTGGGTTTGCTGCTGCAGTTCCTGCAGACCCAGATGAAGCTAAATCACCAGAAATACCATTTTTGTATTGGGCTATTGTGTTGAAAGTAAATTCTATGTTTCCTCCTGTGTTAACAGACATTCTAAGAACCCTATTTAAATTTACAGCTACAGGAATTGTGTTTCTATCTGAAACTGCTTGTGATATTCCAGAACCTAAAATAGATACTGTGAATATGGATAGTAAGATTTTTTTCATTATTAAATTTTTTATAATTAACGTGATTGAAATAAATTTTATATATAGATTTAAACGTATATATCTATTTTAAATATATAACTCTTTCTGTTAATTGTTGTAATTTATCATTAATTTTAGGTTAATATACGTATTTTTACATAAAATGTTACAGGGTAAATTAAAATTCCTAATGGTTAACTAAATTTTAATACCGTTTTATGTTTAATTTTAAAATATGAATAATTTATTTAATTGTAGAAGTCTTTTACATTTAGTGACCTTACTATTTAGTCAGAATTTTTATTTTGGTCAAGACTTTGAGGTCTCTCCAGTTGTTATAAAATTTGATGCAAACCCTGGAGAAATTCAAGAAAAGAGTTTGCATATTAAAAATTATGGAAATAAAGTTCAGGGTTTTTCTGCTAATCTTTTTGACTTTAAAGTAGAAAATGGAAAAAGAATAAAACAAGAACTTGGTTCAACCAACAGAAGCCTGGATAAGATACTTAGTATTAGTCCAAGTTTTTTTGAGCTTAACCCTAACGAGGATATATATTTAAGTTTGGTGCTTACGCTACCAAAAGAGAATTTAACCACCCATTGGGGTTACATAGATATAGGACCAGCAAAAGAGCAGAAAAATTATGAAATTGATAAACAGCTGCTAACAACAGGAATAAAAATTGTTCCTAAAATTGAAGTTCTTGTCAACCAGTCACCAAAATCTAATGAAAACTTTAGTGGTGTGATTGAAGACTTTAAAGAAATTAAATCCGAAGAGGATAGTGTTCGAGTTTTTAGAACTCATATAAAAAATAATGGCGATAAAATTCTCAAGCCGAATGTTCATCTAGAGCTTGGAGTATATGAAACTGCAGAGTTAATAAAACTAAAAGGTTTGGAAAAAACAATTTACCCCGGAGAGTCTGTAGAGTTTGATTTAAAAATAAATAAAAGTAAAATTATTTCCAAGGGTCAACTCGCTATTATTTTAGACTATGGTCACAATTCAAAAATCGAAGGTTCTGTTATTGAAGTTTCTCCCTAAAAGATTATTTTTAATCTTACTGTCTTTATATGTCAATTATGCATTATCTCAAGAGGTTTTTGTAACCTATTACTCTGAAACAAAAAACATTCGAGAATCATACGAAGGTATGGTTATAAATGGTGACACCGTTAAAAATGGTTTATATAAAATATATTATAACAATGATAGCCTTTGGCAGGTTGGTTCATTTCGAAGTGATACTCTAATAGGAAAATGGTTAGACTATTTCCCAAACGGCCAACTAAAACAGGAGCTGTATTTTGAAAAAGGAAAGTTAGAGGACACATCCTACTCCTATTATGAAAGTGGAGGGAAATATCAGGTTAATGTTTACAAGAAAGATTTTCTAAATGGGGGGTGCAAAACATATTATGAAAATGGATTTTTGAAATCAGAAAACTTTTATTTGAAGAACCTAAAGAGTGGCCCGCAAAAAAGCTATTACAAAAATGGGAACATAAAAGAAATTTATAATGCTATTAGTGGTGAAAAGTTGGGTGTCAATATTGTTTATTATAAAAACACTCCTTTTCAAATACAGAAAGAATGTAGTTATAATAGTTTTGGACTAAATGGAAAAATGATTGGCTATTATGAGTCTGGAAAAAAAATGAACGACTCTTTTTTTTTAAACGATACTATTCATGGTCCATACAAAGAGTTTTTTGATTCTTCTTTAGTTTTATTGTCCGTAGTCGGGGAATATGAAAAAGGTAAAAAATCTGGGGTTTGGAGAACTTACTATCCAAACTCTGAAACTTATATTGAAGGTGCGTATAAAAAGTCTAAAAGAGATGGAGAATGGAAAGTTTATTATCCTAACAAAACTTTAAAACAAAAAGGGGACTATTTGTCGGGAAAAGAAAATGGAAAATGGATGTTTTTTAGTGAAAATGGAAAAATAAATCAGATTGGTTATTATTCAAGCGGAACTAGAGTTGGTCAATGGAACAGTTATTATTATAAAAATCAATTAAAATCAATCTTCTTTTACCAAAACGGAAAGAAAAATGGTATGGCCTATGGCTATGACTCGGATGGAAAACTTATAGAAAAAGCTTTTTATGTTGATGATGAAATTTATTATTCCAATTAAAACTCTGCATTGTTTGGTGTTCTGGGGAATGGAATAACATCTCTTATATTGGTCATTCCAGTAACGAACATCATTAGCCTTTCAAATCCAAGTCCAAAACCAGCATGAGGAACAGATCCAAATTTTCTAGTCTCTAGATACCACCAAATAGCATCTTCTGGTATTTTAAACTCTTTACATTTTTTTTGTAAAACTTCGTATCTTTCCTCTCTTTGAGACCCTCCTATAATTTCTCCAATCCCAGGAAATAATATATCCATTGCCGCAACAGTTTTACCATCGTCATTTTCGCGCATATAAAATGCTTTTATGCTGGCGGGGTAATCTACTATTACTACTGGTTTTTTGAAGTGTTTTTCTACTAAAAACTTTTCGTGTTCACTTTGTAGGTCAACACCCCATTCTATTGGGTATTTAAATTTTTTCTTTTTATTTGGTTTTGATCTTTCTAGAATGTTTATTGCCTCGGTGTAAGAGATTCTTTCAAATTTATTACTTGAGACCATTTTCATCCTTTCTATCAAAGACAATTCGTTTCTTTTTTCTTTCGGAAGTTGCTCCTCTTCTTTAAGCGCTCTTTCATTCAAAAATTTTAAATCTTCTTGACATTTATCCAAAGCATAATTAATTAGATATTTTAAAAAATCTTCTCCTAAATCTATATCGTCATTTATGTCTGCGAAAGCAATTTCAGGCTCAACCATCCAAAATTCAGCTAAATGCCTTGTTGTGTTTGAGTTTTCAGCTCTAAAGGTTGGGCCAAAAGTATAGGCTTTTCCAAGTGCTAAAGCTGCAAGCTCTGCTTCCAGCTGTCCTGAAACCGTTAAATGGGTCGGCTTACCAAAAAAGTCTTGAGAATTGTCTACTTCTTTCTTACCTAAAGGCAAAGTGGTTACTCTAAATGTCTCCCCTGCTCCTTCAGCATCAGTGCCGGTAATGATAGGGGTGTGGATGTAGAAAAAACCCTTGTCATTAAAATATTTATGAATGGCGAAAGACATGTGGTGCCTAATTCTAAAAACTGCTCCAAATAAGTTGGTTCTCATCCTTAAATGACCCTGTTCTCTTAGTTTTTCTAAGGAATGTTTCTTGGGTTGTAAAATTGTTTTTTGGAGTTCTTCTGGGTTGGAGTTTCCAATAATTCTAATTTCATTTGCAGAAATTTCTGTTTTTTGACCACCCCCAAGAGACTCAACAAGAGGGCCGCTGACCCATATAGAAGCCCCTGTGTTTAATCCATTGATTGTCTCTATGTCAAAGTTGTCAGGATCAATAACTACTTGAAGGCTAGCCATACAAGATCCGTCATTTAAGGAAATAAATTTGTTGGCCCTGAAAGACCTAACCCACCCACTAACTTCTATTTTTTTGGCAGGCTCCATTTTAATTACATCTACAATCCTATTAGACATCTGTTAAGTTTTTATATAAAATTACCGCGGGAAACTTTTTATATTAAAATAGTTTCTTTAGTTTCGTGCACTAATTTTAAGCTATTGACAAAAATAACAGAAATTTGTGACCGAGTTCAGCTTTTATTCCAAGAATATGGAATAAGGAGCTTAACAATGGATGATATAGCCAATAAATTGGGGTGTTCCAAGAAAACTCTTTATGTTTTTTTTGAAAATAGAAAAGACCTTGTTCTAAAGGTAATTTCTAACGACATGAACAAGCACGAGCTTGACATAAACAATGTTATTGCTAATAAGCTTCATCCAATTGAAGAAATATTGAGTTTAAATGTAATTGCTATTAACAAGCTAAAAATATGTCATCCTTCTTTTCAGAATGACTTAAAGAAATACTACCCTAAATCATGGGAAATTTTTGATAGAAACAACAAACAGCTAACCTACAAAATCTGCATTAAAAACCTCAAAAAAGGGATAAAAAATGGATGCTACAGAGAAGATATCAACCCCGAAATAATGTCTAAAATATTTTCTGAAAAAATAGAGCTTGTTTTCAATGGGTTGCTTTTTAAAGCTAATGATGTTTCTTTTTCTGAAGTTTTCAATGAAATGATAAGCCATTACATTTTGGGAATTGTAAATGAATATGGTCGTGAATATTATTTAAACCTGCAAAACAAACCAACTACATGAAGCATCTCTTTAATATAATAATTTTATTGTTTTCATATGTAAATATGATTGGTCAAGAGTTTAATAGTAAAACTCTATTTGAATATGCAAAAGCAAACAGCCCCCAACTAAAAAATGCTTCTTTAGATGTTTTCTTGTCGGACGAAAAAATAAAAGAAATTAAATCTACAGGACTGCCAAAAATAAATGGAGAATTAAGTTTTCAAAACTTTATAAATGTCCCAACAACTGTAGTAGGAGCAAATACTTTTGACCCAACTGCAAGCCCAAATGAATTAATAGGATTGGCTTTTGGCACCCCGTTCAATGCAAACTACAGTTTGCAAGCAAGTCAGCTGATTTTTAGTTTTAGTTATTTATATGCAGTAAAAGCTGCTAAAAACCTAAACGAACTTGCTAGGCTCTCCTTGGTTCAAAAACACGAAACTCTATTTGAGTCTATTCAGATAAATCTTGCTCAAGTAATTTTAATTAAGAAACAAAAAAAATTAGTGCTTGAAAACATTAAAGAGCTGGACTCACTAAAGAAAAAAACAAATAGTTTAATTTCAAACGGCTTGTTGGAGAAAACAGCAATTAATGACTTGATTGTAATGGAGCTAGATCTTAAAAATGGGGTGGAACAATTAAATTCAAATGAAGAGTTGGCTCTTTTATCTCTAAAGTCAAAAATAGGCTACCCGCTAGATAGCAATATTTACTTAATTAAAAATTTTGAACTAGATAACGATACTAGCTACGTTAACAAAAATAAACTCAATCCAAAAACAAGTATAGCAGTGCAACTGATTGAGCAAAGCATTTTGCTAAACGAGCTAAACCTAAAGGCTACTAAAAGCGAGGGCTATCCGTCCATATTTGGGTTTTTTAACCAACAGCATATGGCAATGAGAAATAGTTTTGACTTCTTTGATGCAAATAAGAATTGGTATCCTTCTACCCTATGGGGGATAAACGTTAAAATACCTATTTACAACAGCGGAGAGGGAGCAGCGAAAAACAAACAAAAAGAATTAGAGCTTCTTAAGGCAAAAAATGAATTAATTGATATTGAAAATCAAATAATTTCACTGTTTGCCCTCTTAAAAAACAATAATAAAAATGCCCTTTCCAGTTACAATGATCAAAAAATAAAAGTTGATTTAGTTGAAACTGTTTACAGCAATGAAGAAAAAAAGTTGTCCTATGGCGCGTCTAACTCCTTAATTATTTATCAAAGAAAAATGCAGCTTTTACAGACAAAACAAGCTTTAATTCAAAAAGAATACGAATTATATAAGTCTGAAGTTCAATTAAAAACACATACTAACCCCATGCAATTATGAAAAAATTAATCTGGTTAACATTATTAGCTTTTGCTTCCTGTAGCGGCGATGAAACAACTAGTGCCGAGCCATTAGAAAAAGAAAGTTTTGAAGTTAAAAAGCCATTAATTTCTGTTATTAAAGTTGAAAAGAAAACATTTAAAGATTTTTTCAAAGCCCAGGGAAGTGTGGTTAGCAAAAAAATGGCCTACGTAAAGCCAGAGATAAATGGTGCAATTGAAAAGGTTCATATTACAGAAGGTGAGTACGTAGAAAAAGGGCAAGCTCTTTTTACTGTATCAACAGATTTATTTAATGCCCAAATTGCTGAAATAAATGAACAGATTTCATTTGCAGAGTATGTTTTTAACAAACAAAAAACAATGTTTGAGGATGGTGTAACAACAGAAATTCAGCTAAAAGAAGCAGAAAGCGGCTTAAACAGGGCAAAAAAAGCTAAAAATACATTACTAACTCAAATTGAA
>CALKFX010000185.1 GCA_938084875.1 uncultured Flavobacteriales bacterium
TAGATGTAAATAATTATAATTTAATCAGTAGTAATTTCCCAAATCCGAGTTCAATTAACCCTACATTATCTGGATACGATTTAATTTTTCAAGACTCTTTTTTTGGAAATGAAACCTTAGAACTTACAATATCAAATATTGAAGATTTATCTGGGAATATAATGTTTGACACTTTACAAATACTGGTTCCTGATACTGCCCAAGCAGGAGAAGTTTTAATAAATGAAGTATTATTTGACCCGCTTTCTGGTGGTTCAGATTATGTGGAAATTGTCAATAATAGCAATAAGTCCTTCGATATTTATAAATATTTCGTAGCTGACTTTGACAATGGGGTATCTAACCTAAAGCAAATAGACCAACATTTTATTTTAGGCCCTGGAAATTTTGCATTATTATCTGAAGATTCATCGCAGATAATAAATGATTATCCAACCAATAATCCTCAAGCATTTATTCAGATGGATATACCAAGCTATCCAAATGATTCTGCTACTATTTATATATTAAGTCCAGATTCAATAGTTCTAAATAAGTTTAGTTATACTGACGATATGCACTTTGAGTTAATCAAAGATCCAGAGGGTGTTTCTTTAGAAAGAATTTTAATAAACAGCAATAATTCTAATGCAAATTTAACTTGGCACAGTGCAGCTGAAAATGCAGGTTGGGGAACTCCAGGAGTTGCTAATTCTCAATACATTCCAAGTATGTCCAACTCGGATTTCAGTGCTTTAAATGAGGTTTTTTCACCCGATAATGATGGTTACCAAGATATTGCAGTTTTCACCTACAACTTGCCAACAATTGGGATGGTTGGAAATGCAGTAATCTACGATAATCAAGGAAGATTAATCAAACAGGTTTTAAATAATGAGCTTTTAAGTGCCACCGGAGAATTTTCTTGGGATGGGATTAACGAATATGGCCAAAAAGCATCTGTTGGAATTTATTTGGTATATTTTGAATGCTTCTCCAATGATGGCCAAATCATTAAATACAAAGCTACTATAACTTTAAAAACTAGGTTTTAATATTACGCTTTGTAAATAAGTTTATTCAAAAACTAATTGCAATGTTAATTTTTGGATATTTGTTTACAATTGAAAATGACCGTAGAAGATATTAAAAGACCTGTTAAAAAGGAGATGGCATTATTTGAAAAAAAATTCAAATCTGCCATGAAGAGTGATGTTGCCCTTTTAGATAAAATAACCCATTACATTATAAAAAGAAAAGGGAAGCAGTTAAGACCATTATTTGTCTTTCTAACAGCAAAAATGTTTGGTCCTGTCCAAGAAGGAACATACACAGCAGCATCTTTAATTGAATTACTCCATACAGCTACACTAGTTCATGATGACGTGGTAGACGATGCATTTGAAAGAAGAGGATTTTTATCCATAAATGCTCTCTGGAAAAATAAAATTGCTGTATTAGTTGGCGATTTTTTACTATCGCAAGGACTTCTTTTGACCACCTCCGAAAATAGAATAGATTTACTAAATATAGTTACTAAAGCAGTCAAGTCAATGTCCGAAGGGGAGCTTCTTCAAATGGAAAAGTCAAGGAAAATGGATATCACAGAAGATGTTTATTATAAGATAATTGAACAAAAAACAGCTTCATTAGTTGCTGCATGTTGTGGAACTGGGGCATGTTCTGTTACCAATAATCAAGATATTATTGAAACTATGGAGAAAGTAGGAGTTTATGTGGGAATGGCCTTCCAAATAAAAGACGATATTTTTGATTATGGATTTTCAAAAGATATAGGAAAACCTACAGGAATAGATATTAAGGAAAGAAAGCTAACTCTCCCTCTTATTCATGTACTTCAAAAGGTGGATAAGAAAAATAAAAGAATGATAATTAACACCATTAAAAAAGACAAACAAGATCCAGTAAAAGTCAATAAAATTATTTCCATTGTTATTGAAAATGGTGGAATTCAATATGCGGAAAATAAAATGCACGAGTATAAAAATCTCGCTTTAAAAGAGCTAGATCAATTACCCAATTCTCCAGCCAAAGATTCTTTTATTGGACTAATTCACTATTCAATAAACAGAAAAAAATAAAGATTGTTTATTTTTGAATTATATGTCGAAGGAGATTTCTAAAAGTTTAAAACAACAGATATCGCTCTTGGAAAATGTTCCTGGGGTATATCAGTTTTACGATAACTCAGAATCTTTACTATACGTGGGTAAAGCAAAAAAACTCAAAAACCGAGTAAGCTCCTACTTTAATAAAATCAAATTTGAAAATAGAAAAACTCAGGTAATGGTTCAAAAAGTAGAATCTTTAAAAACCATTCAACTTAATTCTGAGATAGATGCATTGCTACTGGAAAATTCATTAATTAAAAAATACCAACCTCGATATAATATTCAACTTAAAGACGATAAAACTTATCCTTGGATCTGTATTAAAAATGAATTTTTCCCTAGAGTTTTTTATACTAGAAAAAAAATTAAAGATGGCTCTTTATATTTTGGTCCATATCCATCAGTCAAAGTGGTTAAGACTGTTTTAGAATTGGTAAAAGATAGTTTTGAAATACGAACCTGCGACCACCAGTTAAGCCCCCAAAAAATAGAAGATGAAGTTTTCAAAACATCAGTAGACTTTTATATTGGCAATTGTAAAGGATGTTGTCAGGGAGAAGTGGATGTTGAGGTTTATCAAGAACGCTTAAATAATATTAAGCAAGTTTTGTATGGAAACACCTATAAAGCCTTAAAGGCTTTAAGAGAAGAGATGAAAGGCCATGCTAAAGTATATCAATATGAAGAAGCTGAAAAACTAAAAGTAAAGATTAAAAACATTGAAAAATTTCAGGCTAAATCTGTTGTAGTTGATTCTAATATTTCTTCTCTTGGTGTTATTAATATTGTAAGCCATGAAAACTATGCTTTTGTTAATACTTTAAAAGTAATGAATGGTGCAATTACAAAATCAAAAACAACGGTAGTAAAGAAAAAGTTAGAAGAGAGCGAAGATCAAATTATATCCTATGTGATTGCAGATAATTTAAATGACTTTTTTGACCATGTGAAAGAAATTGTATCGCCTTATTTAATAGCATTAGAAACAGCTATTAATTTTCATATTCCTCAAAGAGGAGATAAGAAAGCATTGCTTTTATTGTCTAAGAAAAATGCATTGGCGAAAAAGATAGAATTCTTAAAAACAGAATCTATTAAAAATCCTGAGACACCTACTGTTAAATTATTAGAAATTTTCAAAAAAGATCTTAGGCTCAATCATAGGCCTATTCACATGGAATGTTTTGATAATTCTAATATCCAAGGAAATTTTCCAGTTGCTGCTTGTGTTGTTTTTAAAAATGGCAAACCAAGTAAAAAAGACTACAGACTTTTTAATATTAAGACTGTTGAGGGACCAGACGATTTTGCGTCGATGGAAGAAGTAATATTTAGAAGATATCAAAGATTAATAAAAGAAGAAAAATCTTTGCCCCAGTTAATTGTAGTAGATGGTGGTAAAGGACAGTTGTCCAGCGCACTGAAAAGTTTAGAAAAGCTAAAACTCAATAAAAAAATCGCCATTATAGGGATTGCAAAAAGATTAGAAGAAATTTATTTCCCTGGAGACCAATATCCACTTTATTTAGATAAAAAAACTCCTACCCTAAAGGTGATTCAAAATATGAGAAATGAAGCTCATAGATTTGGAATTACACACCATAGAAATAGACGTATGAAAGGTTTAGTTAAAACTGAACTAACAAGTATAGAAGGAGTTGGGGAAAAAACAATTACTATGCTGCTTTCTAAATACAAATCTGTAAATAATCTTAAGACTATTTCATTAAATGAACTAGAAGAATTATTAGGGAAATCGAAGGCTAATAAAATATTTAACGGCCTTAAGACTAAGTAAAGAAGTTTTACAATCCTAGATTTGGAATGTTAAGACAATATTTGTTATTTTGAATCAATTAAAATGTTGGAAATAAATCAGATTATAAAAGAGCTTCTACAATTACACGATTGTGTAATATTCCCTAATCTTGGAGGATTTGTTGCACAATATTCGCCAGCAAATTTTGACGAAAAAAAATCTGTTTTGTCTCCTCCCCACAAGCAAATTTTATTTAATAAAAATCTTGTAAATAACGATGGATTATTGGTAAATGCCATTGCACAAAAAAATAATATTTCATATGAAAATGCTATTGAAAGTTTATCAGACATTCTTCTAGAAATAAACAAAAACTTAAAGACCCAAAATCAATATGACTTTCAAGGAATAGGAATTCTATATAATTATGAAGGAGTATTAAATTTCAAGCAAAAGTCCAATAATTTACTTTCCTCTTCTTACGGACTAATGCCCTTAAATATTGACGAATTTAAAATGTCTAATAAATCAGAAAAAGTTATTGATTTAAATTCCTCTAAATACATAAAAACACAAATTAAAAATTTGGCTTTAGCCGCAAGTGTGATGTTAGTGATTTTTTATTCTGCTTGGATTCCTATTCAAACTCAATTGCTAAAACAAGATGGAGAATTTAATTACTCAGATTTAAATCCATTTACATTTAAAAAAGAAAATTTAGTGGCTATAGAGGATGTTAAGTTTCAGCATCCCAAAAAAGAAATAAAATCTATACAGCCTATTGACAAAACATCAGAAAAAAGTAGTTCTATAATTTTAAAAAGCAAACTAAAAAACAATCTCAAGCCTACTGTTAGCATAAGTAATCAATCTAGCAATGAAACATATGAAGTAGTAATTGGCTCATTTAGTAATGAGATAAATGCGAAAAACATGATTATTAAACTAAATAACAAAGGTATAAGTGCAAGAAAATTAAAAAAAGAAAATAAATTATTTAGAATATCTGTTGGCAAATTTTTAAATAAAAATAATGCCAAAAAATTACAGAAATCAATCCGTAAAAGATATAAAATCTCCTCTTGGATTTTGACTAAGTAATGCCAAGTGAAGAGTATAAAAAAGCCTTTCTATTCTTGTCTAATAAATGCTCGAAAAAGGAATTATCAGCAAAGGAAGCATTAATAATTTCCTCTAAATTTAAGCTCAAGATTGTAGAGAAAAACAAATTAATCAACGAACTCAAAAAGAACCATTTCATAGACCATTTACGCTATGCAAATGCTTTTGTCCACGACAGATTCAATTTATATTTCTGGGGGAAGAATAAAATCAGACACCATCTAATACAAAAAGGTATTGAAGATTATCATATTACACCAGCAATTGAAAGTATAGATAATGAAAAGTATAAAAATATAGCAAAGCAAGAGGCTATAAAAAAGTTTAAATCTCTTGGGAATAAGAATGATTTTAATTCAAAACAAAAGATTTTAAAATATTTAAGTCTTAAGGGTTTTGAGACAGATTTATCATTTGAAGTTGTTGACTTGCTAATAGATTAAAACCTTAATGAGTATTGCCAAACAATGGTTCTAGGGGGTAACACATTTCCTGGCCTGTTGGTATACTCTCTATTTAATAAATTATTAACTAGCAATGAAAATTTAGACTTTTGGTTGATACTGTAGGCCAGACGTGTATCAAAAACTAAATCACCTGTCATCCTTGAATTTCTATAGCTTCCGTATCCTGGTAATATTTCAATTCCAGCAATAGGAGTTACAAAAACATCATCGATATTTTCCATTAAACTAGTATATCTACTACTTAATCCAATTGCAAATTTTTTATAATCTATTTGAAAATCAATTTTAACCATATGCTTGTTTCGATACTTGAGAGTGGTATTTTTTGGATTTTCTAAATTTGGATTGCTAAAAGTTAAAAGGTATAAAGAGTCTGCATCAATTGGAGTAGGATGGATGTAGGTATATCCTGCTATAGTGCTAAATGAAATATTATCTGAAAAGTTACCTTGGCCTACAATACTTATTTCAAAACCTGGAATATTTGCATTTTGAATGTTGGTACTTCTCG
>CALKFX010000186.1 GCA_938084875.1 uncultured Flavobacteriales bacterium
CAAGGTACTTCTTTCAAATATTTAGAGCCTCAAAAATGGAAATTATCAGATGCGGAGTATGCTCAAAATCATTTGTTAATTTTAAGTGGTCTTTATGGAATTCTTCGTCCATTTGATTGTATTAATAAATATAGACTAGAAATGGGTCTAAAATTTGAAATAGAGTCAAGTAAAAGCTTGATCCAATTTTGGAAAGATAAAATGACTAACTACTTTAATTCTTTTGAAGATAATTCAATTATAAATTTAGCAAGTAAAGAGTATTCTAATGTTATGATTAATAAGAGTATTAATAGTACTATAATTGATTGTACATTTTATGAAAAATCCAACAATTCACTGAAGGTAGTAGGGAGCTATTCAAAAGCAGCAAGAGGAACTATGGCAAATTTTATTGTAAAAAATAAATTAGAAAGTCCCGAAGACTTAAAGGAATTTAAGGTATTGGGATATAATTTCTCATCTAATGAATCTAGCAATAAAAAATTAGTTTTTGTTAGGTAAATTTATTTTTTAAGGCTTGCAAAATCTTTGGCAAAATAGGTCAAAATTATGTCTGCACCAGCTCTTTTAATGCTTGTAAGAACTTCAATAAAAGTTTGGTTGTAATCTAACCATCCTTTTTCTGCAGCTGCATGTACCATGGCATATTCACCGCTAACATTGTAAGCACTTACTGGGAGGTTAGAATTTTTTTTAATAGTTTGAATCACATCTAAGTAGCTTAAAGCTGGTTTGACCATTAAAATATCAGCTCCCTCAAGTTCATCAAGTTCAGCTTCAATAAGACTTTCAGTTCTATTTCTAGGGTCCATTTGATAAGTTTTCTTATCTCCATGCTTTGGTGCTGAATCTAAGGCATCTCTAAATGGACCATAAAATGCACTAGCATTTTTGGCAGTATAACTCATTATACTTGTATTTGTAAATTGATTTTCGTCTAATATTTCTCTAATTGCACCAACTCTACCGTCCATCATATCTGAAGGACCAATGATGTCAATTCCAACTTCTGCCTGAGCAAGAGCCATTTTGCAAAGTATTTCAAGAGATTGGTCGTTGTCAATATTTCCATCAATTACTAACCCATCGTGTCCATCTGTAGAATAAGGATCCATAGCAACATCACTCATTATGGTGAATTCAGGAAATTTACTTTTAATAGTTTGAATGGCTTTTAAATAAAAATTCTTGGAACTATAGCTGTAAGTAGCTTTATTGTCTTTGTGATGATTCTCCACGGCTGGAAATAAGACAAAATTATAAATACCCATTTTTCCACAAGCTTCAATTTCTTTAAGCAATAAATCTATTGTCCATCGAAAACAATTTGGCATAGATTTAATAGGTAGCTTTTTATTTACACCATCTACTATAAAAAGAGGGTATATTAAGTCCTGTTTATTAAGATTGGTCTCAGCAACCATTTCTCTAATATTTGCTGATTTTCGGTTCCTTCTTGGTCTTTGATTCATTTACTTTAAGTAGTTAAAAGTCTGATCTTTTTTAAGGGAAAATAAGGTTTGATAAATTAATTCTATAACAGAGTTAACATCGTCTTTAGAACACATTTCTACTGTTGTATGCATATATCTAAGAGGTAAAGATATTAGGGCAGATGCAACCCCCATATTTGAGTAAGCAAATGCATCGGTATCTGTTCCTGTACTTCTTGAGGCAGCTAATCTTTGAAAGTCGATTTTATTTTTTTTGGCTTGGTCAATAATAAATTTTAATAGATTGTTTTGAACTGCCGGTCCATAGGTCAGAACAGGTCCTTTACCAGAAGACAAATCCCCTTCTACTATTTTTTTAATCATAGGTGTGTTGGTGTCGTGACAGACATCAGTTACAATAGCTATATCTGGTTTAATTCTTTCAGCAATCATTTGTGCACCTCTTAAACCAATTTCTTCTTGAACAGCATTGGTAATGTAAAGTCCAAATGGAAGTTTTACTTTATTTTCATGCAATAGTCTAGCTACTTCAGCAATCATAAATCCACCCATTCTGTTATCTAAAGCTCTTCCTACATAATTGGATTTATTTAAAATCATAAATTCATCTTCATAGGTTACAACACAACCAACATGAATTCCCAATGCTTCTACTTCTTTTTTACTTCCACAACCGCAGTCTAAAAATATATTATCTGTTTTGGGAGATTCTTCTTTTACACCTCCACGTCTTGTATGGATAGCAGGCCATCCAAAGACAGCTTTAACCATTCCTTTGTCTGTGTGAATATTTACACGTTTGGACGGTGCAATTTGGTGATCGCTTCCTCCATTTCTTCTTAAATAGATAAATCCTTTTTCTGTGATATAGTGAACAAACCATGAAATCTCATCTGCGTGAGCTTCAATAACTACTTTGTATTTTGCCTCTGGATTTATTACTCCTACTACAGAACCGTATGTATCTACAATATGAGAATCTATATAAGGCTTAATATAGTCTAGCCAAACTTTTTGTCCTTCACTTTCGAAGCCTGTTGGGGAAGCAGTATTTAGATATTTTTCTAGAAATTTCTCTGAATTTTTAGAAATATGATTAATTTTTTTTTTTGCCATTTATTTAAAATAGTTTTTTACTTTTCTTTTCAACTAAAAGAAAATTTACACCAAAGTCAAAATCTTGAGATCTGTTTTTAAAGTCTCCAAATGTACTACCACCATTTAAAACTTTTTGCCCTTGTTCAATTAAAAAATCAAAACCTATTGATATTTTCTCTGTAAGATGGTAATCTATTCCAGCACCGCCTACCCAGCCCCAGTCAATTTTATCAAGATTATCAACACTAAAATCAAATGCATTGTCAGTAATTTCAACTTGATTACCATCTACATCGATTAGTTGAGATCTATTTTTTAAAAGAAAAGCCATATATGGACCGAAGTTAATATCAAACTTTAATTTTTTTCCAAATCCCAAATGAAAAAATGCAGGAATATCAAAGTAATTTATCATTTGTTTAACGTCTCCTTTAATAACAGCATCAACTCCATCTCTAAGACCATCTAATTCAATATTTGACATTTCAAATCCCTTGCTGGCAATGTCAAAATCACCTTTAATACATAAAAACCTATTGAAATTATATATAAAAGTTCCTCCATAGAGTGTACCCAATTTACTATTTAGAGTATAATCCTGATTAAGTACATTTTGAGAAATTTCAGCAAAATTAAATCCTCCGTTAAGTCCTATTTCTATTCTGTGAACCTTTTTCTTTTCTTTGTCATCGTCTCCTTCTAATAATTTTATTTCACTTATAATTTTATTGTAATCTGTGTAGTTGTCTTGACAAAAACCCATAATTGGAAGTAGTGTAAAAAGGTATATAATTTTTTTCATGGTGCTTGTTTTTCTATAATAATTTTGAATTGACCAATGTCAACTTTATAAAAATAACAATTATTAGTGCTAATTAAAAGAAAGTTGAATAATAACCGGTTTTTAAATAATAAATATTCTTTCATATTTATCAATTTAAATTGGTAAATATTCTCTATTGTGTTTCTTGATTTTGTAGTTTTGATTATGCAAAAAATAGTTAAACCTTACAACAACTCTCAATTATCCAAAAAAAAACAAGTTGAAGAGATGTTTGACAATATTTCCAGTAATTATGATTTTTTAAATCATTTTTTAAGTTTTGGTATTGATCATATTTGGAGAAGAAAAACTATTCGTTTAATGCAGGCTAAAAAGCCTAAGGTAATTTTGGATGTTGCTACTGG
>CALKFX010000187.1 GCA_938084875.1 uncultured Flavobacteriales bacterium
ATATCCAAAAACAAGAACAATAATAGAATCTGAGGATTGCCCACAGGCATTTTGTGAACTCATGTAAAAAGTCATATTAGAGTCACTTTTAATCCATATGTTGTTTCCTATGGTATCGTAAGGATTAAATATTGGATTCCAGATAGCAGATTCTATATTAGACGGAGCAACCAATACAGAGTCTCCAAAGCATAAGTTTACAGTATCTTGAAGAATTATATTTGGACTTGAAATATCTACATCAATATATACCGAATCTGTATATACGCATCCGTTTGGAGTAGTGATATCTACATAATACGTCGTGCTTTGGGTTGGACTTATAATAGGACTTGCACTATCTAAATTAATAATGTTAATTCCTGACCAACGGTATGAAATACCACCACTAGCAAATAGTGTCAAACTATCTTCTTTACAAATAACGCTATCGCTGCTTGTCTGGTAAATATCATTAGGTATGTTAACATCAAAATAGGCAGTATCCACTCCGCAGCTATCAATAGCTATGAGCATGTAGGTAGTCGATACCGATGGAGTAGCAATTACCTGTTGTGAAAGACTATCTGAAAGAGAATTAGTTGGAGACCAAATAAACTGCGAACCTCCATAAGCATTTAGAGTAGATACTGTTCCAGGACATAAAATACTATCACCAGTTACCAAAGCATTATTCACAGCGTAAATATTTATTTGAATATTTGCCGTATCGGAAAGTACACAGGCATTAGAATCAGAAACAATTAAACTAACATTGTAAGTTCCAGTATCGCTGTAATTATGATTTGGACTTTCTATATTTGATGTGTTCCCGTCTCCAAAATCCCATAGGTATTGGTTGCCTCCCTGAGAAAGACTTGTGAATTGATACGAATTTGGTAGACAGGCAAAGTAATTAGGGATACTAATACTAGAACTAATACTTTCTAAATCAAATTTAAAAGCACCAAGATTACAATATTGTCCTCCGTTGGTATTGGAAACTACATTAGGAGTTGTTGGAAAATCGTTATTGCCTTGGCAACCAGCACAAACAGCTTGGTAGATTTTACCATTTTTATCAAATCTACTAGTTCCACCATCTACATGTTCTCGACTTTGATTGCCGCCAAAATAGCCACCGTATAAAATTGATTGCATATCTTGATTAAAAACTGCTAAATAGAAATCAGCTCCATCCGTACTGTTTTGTAAAGAATTTACCAATGGCATATTATTAGATGTTCCGTTTATTAGGTTTAAGGGGCCACCTAATCCTCCCCACCCAGAAATATAAATAAGTCCACAGTTGGAAACCAAAAAAGCAGACGGGGTAATATTTTTGTCTAAACTTCCATTTCCAAAACATGTAGAGACTAAAGTAGTGGACAGATTAGAATCTAGCTTTTGAATAAACTGTGATCCTGTAGAATTATAAACATTAGATGGGAAAACATTGGTAGAAGAATCTGTTAGGCCAAATAAAAATATTTCGTTATTTAAGTCTATTTGTACAAAGTAGCACTGATTAAAACCTCCGTCACCAATATAGGTGGAGCCTAAAATATTTCCGTTGGAAGTAAGGTATTTGGTTACAAAACCATCAATATTACCACCGTAAGTTGGATTTGCAGCTGTATTAGTAGTAAAAAAGTCATTACTCATTGTTCCGCCAGTAATAAGAGGCTGATTTTGATTATTTAATTGAATTGAATATCCTGCATCATCATTAGAACCACCATTGTAAGTGCTCCATAATAAAGAAGATAAATTACTATTTAACATGAAGGCCACTGCATCTTGTAGTCCTCCTATTGTGCTCTGGGCAGCATTTACTAATGGAAAATTTAAGGAAGAACTACTTGAAGCAACATAACAATTTCCTTGGTCATCTAATGTAATTTCTCCACGATATTCATCTGCATAAAAATGACATAGATTATTACCGTTGTAATTATTTGCTCCAGATTCATTGATACCATCATTTTTACTTCCTCCTACAAACGTAGAACCCAATAAGTTACTTCCGTCACTAGAAAACTTTGTTACTATAATGTCTGTTCCATTAGGGTATTCTAAATAATAAGAGGGTGTTCCTTGAGGATAATTTATAAAACCAAAGAAATCTCCTCCATTAAAAGAAGTATCAAACGCATTTAAAGTAGTTGGAAAATCTGAAGAGCCAGTACTTCCAAAAACAAATAATTCATTATTGGAATTAACCACCAGACTATGCGGGTTTTCGTTTCCTGTTCCCCCAAGATAAGTACTGTATTTTAGTGAATCTCCATTTGAAGAAAACTTACTAATACAAATATCCGTTCCATTATTACCAGTTCCTATTCCTCCATTGAAGAAAATATCGTAAGCTCCTAATGAAAATGGATACCCGTTGCCAAAAGAGATACTTCCAGCATAAAGATGTCCTAAATCATCATAGGTAGCTGTTTCTCCCCAATTATTGGTAGAAGATCCTGAATATGTAGAGAAGATTAAAATAGGATCAATAATTAGTTGGTAATCCTTATTATAACGATCCAAAATTTTGAAGTTTAGTTCATTTCCTTCTAGGTGGAATGCACATTTTATAATCTTTTTTACACCGTTAATAATTTGATAGCTTAATGGAGCTTGTTCTATTATATTTCCAATAGATGTTTCAAGCATAAGATGACCGGATTTAATATAAATATTATCTAAGCCTTGGTAACGAATTTTAATTGAATTGGGGTTCCCGCCTGGGTGAATAATAAAATCATATTTTAATTTACCACCATAAGAGTAATAACTTAAATCAACTTTGTCATATATATTTTGATATTTTAATTTGTTGTAAATAGAAACATTGGACTTCCATTTGGATGAATCAGATCCAATGAAATAATTGTAATAGGCAGCAATTTTTTTATTTCCAATAATTTTTAAATTTTCATTACACCCAATGAAATTACTTTCATAGACATGTCCCAAAACATTTTTAAAACTTGAATCTCCATGCCTAATTGCATTTATTTTCCCTCTTTCAAAAAGGTCAAACTTTACTTTGTTTTTTTCAAAATATATGTTTCCTGCTCTATGCTCAAGTTTAA
>CALKFX010000188.1 GCA_938084875.1 uncultured Flavobacteriales bacterium
TTGGATGTATAACAGATAATATTTAAATATGAAAATTTCAGGATCTGAAGCGATTATAAAATGCTTATTAGAAGAAAATGTTGACTTGATATACGGATATCCAGGAGGTGCAATAATGCCATTTTATGACTCTTTATACCACTTTCAAGATAAAATAAATCATGTTCTTGTAAGACACGAACAAGGTGCAACCCATGCAGCACAAGGATACTCAAGATCTTCTGGAAAGGTTGGAGTTGTCATAGCTACGTCTGGTCCAGGTGCAACCAATTTGGTTACTGGAATTGCAGATGCTCAAATTGATTCTACTCCAATGGTTTGTATTACTGGCCAAGTTTCTTCCAATTTATTAGGTTCTGACGCCTTTCAGGAAACCGATATTATTGGAATTACTACTCCTATTACCAAATGGAACTATCAAATTACCAAAGCTTCAGAAATAGCTGCCATTTTTTCTAAAGCATTTTATATAGCTAGATCTGGTAGACCAGGACCAGTTCTAATTGACATCACTAAAGATGCACAGTTTGAAATGACAGAGTTTTTATACAAAAAGCATAAAAAATTAAGAAGTTACAATCCAAAACCTGAAATTTCAGATAATTCTATCTCCGATGCTTGTACCCTTATTAACAAAGCCAAAAAGCCTTTTATAATATTTGGTCAAGGTGTAATACTGGCAAATGCAGAAGAAGAATTTAAGGATTTTATGGAAAAAACTGGAATTCCATCTGCTTGGACCATTCTTGGTCTATCGGCAGTAGCTACCGACCATCCTCTAAACGTAGGAATGGTTGGTATGCATGGGAATTATGGACCAAATGTATTAACCAATGAGTGTGATCTTTTAATAGCTGTAGGAATGCGTTTTGACGATAGAGTTACTGGAAATCTAAATCACTATGCAAAACAGGCTAAAATAATTCATCTTGAAATTGATCCTGCTGAAATAAATAAAAACGTAAAAGTCGATGTAGCTGTACTTGGAGATATAAAAAATACTTTACCAAAAATAATTGAAAAAGTAGAAGAAAAGAAATACGAAAAATGGTTGCAAAAATTTAGAGATTTAAACCATATAGAATACGATAAAGTAATTAAAGATGATCTTTTCCCAAAAAAAGAAAAGATTACCATGGGGGAAGTAATTCATCAAATTAATATTGCAACCAAAGGAAATGCTATTATAGTAACAGACGTAGGACAACACCAAATGGTTGCCTGTCGATATGCGAAATTTAATGAATCTAAATCCAACATTACTTCTGGAGGATTAGGGACTATGGGATTTGCACTGCCAGCTGCAATAGGTGCTAAAATGGGTGCCCCAAAAAGAGAAGTAATAGCCATTATTGGAGATGGTGGATTCCAAATGACTATTCAAGAATTAGGCACCATATTTCAAACTGGAGTTCCAGTAAAAATTGTAGTACTTAACAACGATTATTTAGGAATGGTAAGACAATGGCAACAATTATTTTTTGACAAAAGATATTCTTCTACAGAAATGGTAAATCCAGATTTTATTGCTATTGCCAACGGATACCAAATTGAATCTGAAAGAGTTTCTAAAAGAGAAAATTTAAAGGAAAGTATACAAAAAATGATAGACTCCCCTAATCCATTTTTCATGGAGGTAGTAGTTGGAAAAGAAGACAATGTTTTTCCAATGATTCCTACTGGAGAATCTGTTTCAAATATGAGATTAAGTTAAATGGAAAAGAAAGAAAATTATACAGTTTCTATATATACAGAAAATAACATTGGATTACTAAATAGGATTTCTGCGATTTTTTTAAAGAGACACATAAATATAGATACTATAAATAGTTCTCCTTCTGAAATAGAACAAATTTACAGGTTTGTGATTGTAGTTAAAGTAAGTGAAAGCGACATCAAAAAAATTATCACACAAATAGAAAAGCAAATTGAAGTAATAGCAGCGTTTTTCCACACAGATCAAGAAACGATTTTTCAAGAGTCAGCACTTTATAAAGTAAAATCAAAATCTCTATTTGAAGAAAGGCATATCCAAAATATTATTAAAAATAGTCACGCCAAAATTGTTACAGTTTCCCCGGAATTTTTTGTGATAGAAAAAACAGGATTTAGAGAAGAAACTGAAAAACTATACAAAGACTTAGCTCCTTATGGATTACTTCAATTTGTAAGATCTGGGAGAATTTCTGTTACCAAAGAACCACTAAATATTACAGAAATATTAAATGAAAAATAAAAACTATGCAAAATTATTTTAATCAATTATCTATTAGAGAACAGCAATTAGAATTAGGAAAGTGTCGATTAATGCAGCAATCTGAATTCTCAGATGGAGTAAGTTGCTTAAAAGGAAAAAAAATTGTTATTATTGGCTGTGGAGCGCAAGGTCTAAATCAAGGTCTTAATATGAGAGATTCTGGTTTAGATATTTCCTATGCTTTGAGAGATTCCGCAATTTCAGAAAAGAGAGATTCTTATAAAAATGCAACTGGAAATAATTTTACCATTGGTAACTATGAAGAAATGATTCCAAAAGCCGATTTAGTAATTAATTTAACTCCTGATAAAAATCATACTTCTGTAGTAGAAAAAGTAATTCCATTAATGAAAAAAGATTCTATTTTTTCTTATTCTCATGGTTTTAATATTGTGGAAGAAGGAGTGAAGATTAGAGAAGATATTACTGTAATTATGGTAGCACCTAAATGTCCAGGAAGTGAAGTAAGACAAGAATATCAAAGAGGATTTGGAGTTCCAACACTTATTGCAGTTCATTCCAAAAATGATCCTTCTTCAAAAGGGCTTCAATATGCTAAAGCTTATGCAGTAGCTACAGGAGGAGATAAAGCTGGCGTACTAGAATCTTCGTTTATAGCAGAAGTAAAATCAGATTTGATGGGAGAACAAACTATCTTATGTGGTGTTTTACAAACGGGTTCTATACTTTGTTTTGATAAAATGATTGAGTTGGGAGTTGAATCTAGCTATGCATCTAAACTTATTCAATATGGTTGGGAAACAATTACAGAAGCATTAAAACATGGAGGAATTACCAATATGATGGATAGATTAACAAATCCAGCTAAAATTAAAGCATTTAAAATTTCTGAAGAATTAAAACAAATTATGAAACCCTTATTTCATAAGCATATGGACGATATTTTATCTGGGGATTTTTCAACTACTATGATGGAAGATTGGAAAAATGAGGATAAAAATTTGTTATCCTGGAGAGCTAAAACTGCAGAAACCAATTTTGAAAATGCTAATCCAACCAAAAGTCATATTTCAGAACAAGAATATTTTGATCATGGACTATTATTGGTAGCAATGGTGAAAGCTGGGGTGGAATTGGCATATGAAACAATGACAGATGCAGGTATTAAAGATGCTTCTGCTTACTACGAATCACTTCATGAAACTCCATTAATTGCCAATACTATTGCTAGAAAGAAATTGTACGAAATGAATAGAATAATTTCCGATACTGCAGAGTATGGATGTTATTTATTCGACCATGCATGTAAACCACTACTGGGAGATTTTTTTAAAAAAGTTTCTAAGCAAATAATTGGAGAAAAATTTTCTGATTCTAACGAAGTAGACAATCAAGAATTAATAGAAATAAATGAAATTATAAGAGCTCATCCTATTGAAATAATTGGAAAAAAATTAAGAGATTCTATGACCAACATGAAAAAAAATATTTGATTGCTCAACTTTAAGAGTAATTTTAAATTCTCTTTTACAATATTCTATTTATCACTTTCGATTAAAAAGTTATTTAATAATGATATATTTAGGCATGATTTTAAAGGAATTCTTTTTAAAAGCAATCTTATTTTCACTTTTAATAATACCAACTAAAATAATTGGTCAAATTGTTATTAATGAAGTAAGTGCCCATAAGGGATATTTAGATGAATATGGCGAAAATACAGATTGGATAGAGATTACCAATACACTTAATACGTCATTTAATCTAGATAATTTTTATATAAGTGATGAACTAGGAAATCTTGATAAATGGCAATTTCCAAATTATGTGATTTCCCCAAATGAAAAACTTATTATATGTGCTTCTGGAAAATCGTCTTTAAATTATCCCAATCATTGGGAATCATTAGTAAAAGCTGAGGAAGATTGGAAATACTCTCAAGGAAGTTCTAGTATTTCAGATGACTGGAATACCAATAATTTCAACGATCAATCCTGGCTAGTAGGCCAAGGAGGATTTGGGTATGGAGACAATGACGACAACACTATTATTGCCTCCAATACTATTTCAATATATTTAAGAAAAACCTTTGATATTCAAGATATAAATGACATTTCTCATCTTCTTCTTCATGCAGATTACGATGACGGGTTTGTTGCTTATTTAAATGGTACTGAAATCATGAGATCCAATAACTTCAATACTTTTTTTCCTAGTTTTAATACTATAACCAATAACAACCACGAAGCAGTTTTATATTCTGGTGGAATTCCTGAATATAAAATATTCAGTTTCGAAGACATTTCAGATCTTTTAGTCCAGGGAAATAATTTATTGGCAATTCAAGTACATAATTCTAGTTATACTTCCTCAGATTTAAGTAGTAATTTCTTTCTATCTGCTGGAATTATCAGTACAAACACAAATTATCAGAGTTTGCCAAGTTGGTTAATACCACCTACCATCCATATGCATTCAAATTTTAAACTTTCCAATGGAGAAACTGTTATAATAAGCAATGCATCAGGAAATATTTCTGATAGTATATCTGTTCCAAACGATTTGTTTAATGGACTTTCCTATGGAAGATTGCCAGACATAAGTAATAATTGGTGTTATTTTAATTCTCCAACTCCTAGCCTTTCCAATAACAATAGTAACTGTTATGCTGGAATATTAGAAAAACCAGTAATCAATCCTCCATCGGGATGGTATACCAATTTGGTAAATGTTTCAGTAGATAATTCTGTAAACACTGTTAGATATACAACCAATGGAGATATACCAGATGAAAATGATCCAATTTACAATTCATCATTATCCTTTAATTCATCTACTGTATTTAGCGCTAGATCGTTTGCCAATTCTAATTATATCCCTAGCGAAGTAGTAGATAGAACTTTTATTATTAACGAGCTAAATCACCATCTTTCCGTATTTTCCATTATAACGGATTTTGATAACTTATGGGATTGGAATACAGGAATTTATGTGATGGGACCAAATGCAGATGTAAATAATTACCCACACTTTGGAAGTAACTTTTGGCAACCCTGGTCAAAATTTTCTAGAATAGAATTTTTTAATAAAGACAGAATAAAACAATTTGAAACTCAGGTAGATTTAGAAATTCATGGAGGATGGTCAAGAGCAGAACCACAAAAATCATTTCGAATTGACTCTAAGTCCATATATAAAGGAAGCATTGATTATCCATTAATCCCCGGAAAATCAAATATTACAGAGTATAACAACTTCAATTTAAGAAACGGAGGTCAACATGGTTGGAACGACAGGATTCAAGATGGGATTATTTCAAGAGTTGTCCAAACAACTAATATTGACCGAATGGGATATGAACCAGCTATAGTCTACTTAAATGGAGAATATTGGGGATTGTATGGAGTAAGAGAAAAAATTGACGAACATTATGTAGAAAGTAACCATGGAATAAGTAGCGACAAAGTAGATCTTTTAAACCGAGACAGTGCATTGGTTGGAACAAGTAATCATTTTATGAAATCTTACGACTTGTTAATGGGTACGCCAGTAAATGACAGTTCTTTTTTGCCATTATTTGAATCTAGATTTGACAAAGACAATTATATAGATTATTTCATAACTCAAACCTATATTCAAAATATGGACTGGATGGGAATTGCTTGGGGATTAAATAATGTAAAAATTTGGAGGCCGGATACCACAGGAGGAAAATGGAGATATGTTCTTTATGACACAGATGCATCTTTTGGTTATTTTGGTCAAAATATCTACGACAATTATATAAACTACGCAAGATTTCCTTCTGTTAGCAGCCAACATTCACAAATTTTTAATCGAATATTATTAAATAATGAATTTAAGTGTCAATTTGCCAATAGATACGACGATTTAATTAATACAATATTCCAGCCCAGTAATTTTAACCAAGTCTCTAATGGGTTGAAAAATCAAATTTCTTCTGCAATCCCAGACCATATAAATTTATGGTCTAGTCAAGGAGGTGGTTTAAACTCATTTTCTCAATGGAACAATGCTTTATCGAATATCTCTAACTACAATACCGCTAGAATTAATACCGCTAGAATTCATCTAAATCAATCTTTGAATCTTCAAGGACAAAAAAATATTCAACTTGATGTATCTCCTTCAAATTCTGGAAAAATAAATATTAGTACTGTTACACCAGAAAATTATCCATGGAATGGTGTATACCACGGAGGGTGCCCAGTAAATATTACAGCAATTCCAGATTCTGGATTTACTTTTTCTCACTGGGAAAACAATCCTATTACACCATCTGATCTTGAACAACCAGAAATCATTGGAGCAAATCTAAATGCTAACTATACTTTTAAAGCTTTTTTTACTACTTGCGACAATGCCATAGATGTTTCTATTGAAAATGAAGGTGAAAATTTAATTTCAAATATTAGTGGAGCAACAGGAGAAGTTGAATACCAATGGTATGCAAACGGACAACCTATTTCCAATGATAGTATAATTTACAATCCATCAAATGGAGTATACAAGCTTTATATAAACATTGGTTCATGTCAGGTACTTTCAGATTTGTTTATCTACCAGCAAGAAGATTATCAGCTAGAGGCATTTCCTAATCCTGCTACTAACCAATTTGAATTGGTATTTTTACTTAGTACAAGACAAGATATTGAAATAACCATGATTAATAGCTTGGGACAGGTTGTATACTTTAATGAAAGAAAAGATTTTCTGGGACAGTTTAAAGAATCTATTGATGTAAGTAACTTATCTAAAAACGTATATTTTATTCAATTAAAAACCATTGACAAAATCTATACTGAAAAAATTGTTGTTACCAATTAAGTTTTCAGTATCAAATTAGTCTATATATTTTTCATAAATTTAATTCATAGTATTAGCTAAGCTGGTATTTAAGTTTTCGCAATAAAACTTTGAAAATTATAAGAATGTAAAATGAGAAAAATTGAAAAATTAATTGAAGAATATGGAGAAAGTCACCAAAATAAAACCAATAAACTAATACATTGGCTATGTGTACCTTCCATATTTTTTAGTATTGTTGCTTTAGTTTGGTGTATTCCACTAGGGCCATTAGAAAATTTAACCATTGATAGCTATAAATATGTCAATTGGGCAACTATCTCCATTGTATTTGTAATTGTATATTATCTAATCTTATCGCCTAAACTAACTGTGGGAATGGCACTGTTCTCCATATTTTGTCTTTTCTTAACTAATTGGATGGAAAACCAAATTCTTATAAATAATTTAAATATTTCTTTGTGGATGATTTCTGTATCAATTTTTGTAGTTTCTTGGATTATTCAATTTATAGGACATGAAATTGAAGGAAAGAAACCTTCTTTTCTTAAAGATGTTCAGTTTTTATTAATTGGGCCAGCTTGGTTAATGCATTTTATTTACCAAAAATTAAATATCAGGTACTAATAAATCTCCATTTGATTAAATCTCTATCTATAATTATACCTGTTTTTAATGAATCACTTACGATCTATGAGTTATTGGATACCGTTAATAATTTAATTGTCAAAAACGATATTAAAAAAGAAGTTATTGTAATAAATGACTTTTCAAAAGACGACAGCAAAAAAGAAATTTTAAGATTTATAAAGGAAAAGAGTTCCTCCAACATAACTTTTATAGAAAATGATTTAAATCTTGGCAAAGGAGGATCTATTAAAAAAGCACTTGAAATAGTAACCGGCGATTATTGTATCATTCAAGATGCAGATCTAGAACTTGATCCTCAACAAATAAATGATTTATTGGAACCTGTTTTAAAAGATGAAGCTGAAATTGTTTATGGTTCTAGATTTATAAATAGCAAAAAAAAGAAAAAAGAATCTATTTTAAATAGGATTGCCAATAAACTACTAACTGCTTTAGGTAATTTTTGTTTTGGAGTAACATTAACAGATATGCAGACATGTTATAAACTAATTCCTACAAGAATTTTCAAACAATTAGATTTAAAGGAAAACCGTTTTGCATTTGATCCAGAAGTAACTGCAAAACTCGCCAAAAATAAAAGTCTTAGATGGAAAGAGATTCCTATTACCTACAATCCTAGAACTGTAGATGAAGGTAAAAAGATAAGATGGAGAGATGGGTTTAGAGCGCTATTTAGTATTATAAGGTACGGCTTGTTTTAAACATTAGCCGCACTTCTAACAGCTTGATCTATTGCTTTTTTAGCATCTAATTCTGAAGCGAGAAAAGCACCACCAATTATTTCTGTATTATTATTTACCATCTTAGAGGATTCAAAAATTGAATTATTACTTAATTGACCTGCGCAAATAACTACATGATCAACTTCTAAAACAAATTCTTTTTTATTTCTTGTGTAGTGGAGCCCCTTATCGTCAATCTTGTTATACTCCACATTATTTATCATTTTAACTTCTTTATTTCTAAGAGAAAATCTATGAATCCAACCTGTTGTTTTACCTAGTCCAGCTCCGACTTTGCCATTTTTCCTCTGTAAAAGATAAATTTTTCTTTCTGGTTTTGAGATATCTGGTTTAATTCCTTCAATTCCTCCTCTAGATAAGAAGTTCATGTCTACCCCCCACTCTTTCATAAATAAGGAAGTCTTTAGCGATGTAGATTCCCCTTTATGAGATAAATATTCAGCTACATCAAAACCAATTCCACCAGCACCTATCAAAGCTACAGAAGATCCAATATTAACTTTATTATTTAATACGTCAATATACCCCACTACTTTTGGATGGTCAATACCTGTTATTTTAGGTTTTCTAGGGATTATTCCCGTAGCTAAAATAACCTTGTCATATTGGTTGGCCATAGAAGAGTTAAAAGTTGTATTTAGTTTAATATCTACTTTATACTTCTCAAGCATAACCTGAAAATATCTTAAAGTTTCATGAAATTCTTCTTTACCAGGTATTTTTTTCGCCATATTAAATTGGCCACCTATGCTATTTGATTTCTCTATCAAAGTTACTTTGTGCCCTCTTTTTGCAGCAGTTGTAGCATAGGCAAGACCTGCTGGACCAGCTCCAACAACAACAATAGATTTTACTTTAGATATTTTTTTTAATATAATTTCTGTTTCATGACATGCCAGAGGGTTTACAAGACAGCTGGCTACTTTTCCTTTAAAAGCATGGTCTAAACATGCTTGGTTACATGCAATGCAGGTATTAATCTCTTCAGACTTATTTTCAATTGCTTTATTTACAAATTCTGGATCTGCTAAAAATGGTCTAGCCATAGACACCATATCTGCATGTCCATCAGCAAGTACTTTTTCTGCTATTTCTGGCGTGTTTATACGATTGGTAGTGATTAGCGGAATATCCACCTCTCCCATCATTCTTTTGGTTACCCAGCTAAAAGCTCCTCTTGGAACCATAGTTGCTATGGTTGGGATTCTAGACTCGTGCCATCCAATTCCAGTATTGATAATATTGACACCAACTTTTTCTAATTCCTTTGCCAGTTGAACTACCTCCTCCCATGTGCTTCCTCCTTCTACCAAATCCAACATAGACAATCTGAAAATTATTATAAATTCTTTACCAAGCTCTTCTCTAATTCTTCTAACTATTTCTAATGGGAACTTAATTCTGTTCTGATAGCTTCCACCCCACTTATCGTTTCTTCTATTAGTTCTTTTAACAATAAATTGATTTATTAAGTATCCTTCAGAACCCATGATTTCAACTCCATCATAACCAGCATATTTAGCAAGTTTTGAACATCTAACAAAATCATTAATAGTAGATTGAATAGAACTTTCTGAAAGAGCTTTTGTTTTAAACTTGGCAATTGGAGATTTTATATTGCTTGCAGATACATTAAATGGGTGATAGCCATATCTTCCAGCGTGTAAAATCTGCATGCAAATTTTAGTATCGTATTTATGAACAGCTTCTGTAATTAATCTATGTTTTCTCGCAATTCTTTTGGAAGTTAGTTTGCTTGAAAATGGAGCAACCCAACCTCTAAAATTTGGAGCAATGCCTCCAGTAACAATTAATCCAACACCACCTTTGGCTCTTAGCTCAAAATAAGCTGCCATTCTTTTATACCCATTCTTAACTTCTTCTAAACCCGTATGCATAGAACCCATTAAAACTCTATTTCTTAAAGTAGTAAATCCTAAATCAAGTGGTTTCAATAAATTTGGAAAGTTAGAATTCATTCAATTTTTATTAGCATTAAAGATAAATTTAATTTAGCAAAAAAATCAATGTTAGGACAAAAGATGAATTCTATTTACTTTTGATAAATGAAAACGGTTGTTGTAGGACTTTCTGGAGGTGTTGATTCAAGTGTAGCTGCTTATATTCTAAAAAATCAAGGATATAATGTCATTGGACTTTTTATGAGAAATTGGAATGATGAGTCTGTAATTATTGACGATGATTGCCCATGGATAGAAGACAGTAACGACGCTCTACAAGTAGCTGAAATTTTAGGAATACCGTTTCAAGTAATTGATTTCAGTAAGGAATACAAAGAGAGAATAGTAGATTACATGTTTTTAGAATATCAAAATGGGAGAACACCTAATCCAGATATTCTTTGCAATAGAGAAATAAAATTTGATTTGTTTTTAAAAAAAGCCATTGAAATTGGAGCAGATTTTGTTGCAACTGGTCATTATTGCAGAAAAGAAGAGGTAATAATTAACGGGAAAAAAATTCAAAGACTTTTGGCAGGAAAAGATACCTCAAAAGACCAAAGCTATTTTCTATGTCAGGTAAATCAATTTCAATTAAGCAAAACCCTTTTTCCAATCGGTGATATGCAAAAAAAGGAGGTTAGAAAATTAGCTAAAGAAATTGGATTAAATACCGCAGAAAAAAAAGATTCTCAAGGACTTTGCTTTATTGGAAAAGTAAAACTTCCAATTTTTTTACAACAATTTTTAAAACCAAAAACTGGGAGAGTTATTGAAATTGATTCAAATAATTCAATTTATAACAAAGAAAATATTACCAATGAATTTGAAGGTTTTAAATACACTAGTCATATGGGAAAGGTAATAGGAGATCATAATGGTGCCCATTATTATACCATTGGTCAAAGAAAGGGTTTGAATATCGGAGGATTTCCCCTGCCTCTTTTTATTATTGGAACAGATGTAAAAGAGAATATCATATATGTGGGACAAGGAGAAAATCATCCTGGATTATACAGAAATGGATTAACTGTGAATAAAGAAAATATTCATTGGATAAGAGAAGATTTAAAAATAAACATGGATACTCCGACTGTTTATGACTCTAGAATTAGATATCGTCAAAAATTAACTTCTTGTTCAATTACCTATAATAAGTTTGGTTTAAAAGTTTCCTTTAATGAAATTCAAAGAGGAATAAGTCCAGGACAATTTATAAGCTGGTATAAAAATGATGAACTAATTGGCTCAGGAATAATAAATTAACTACCTTAGTGTTTTAATTACACTTATTATGCTGGATAATTTAAATGACCTTAGTAAAATCGGAGTTTCCGTTAGTATATGTTTATTTTGCTACGATGGTGGAGAAAAAAAAATTTTAACTATCGTAAATAAAAAGCAACCTTTTAAAAATGCGTTAATACTTCCAAATAAGATGATGAAATCTGATCAATCATTAGAAGATGTATGTTCAGAAATTCTTAAAGAAAATATAGGAAACGATAAAATTTATGTTGAGCAACTAAATGCATTTGGAAAAGTATACAGACATCCTGAAGGTAGAATTGTCGATATTTCATTTTATGGCCTAATAAATTTGGAAAAAGATAGTGTTGAATTAAATATTGAAAACAAAGCCAAATTTATAAATCTAGAAAGCAATCCAGAACTAGCTTTTGACCACAACGAAATGATTGATATGGGCCTTAAAAGAATCAAAAGGAGAATGAAATACAGACCCTTAGGGAAAAACTTATTGCCAGATCAATTTACAATGAAAGAATTAGAAAAATTGTATGGGTCGTTTTTATCTAAGAAGTTTGACAAAAGAAATTTTAGAAGAAGGATTTTAGAAATGGATTTCTTGAGAGAAGTTAAAAAAGTACAAAGAAATTCTAGAGGAAGAAAAGCTATATTGTACGAATTTGATGCAAAGAAATACAGCAATTATTCTAAAACTGGTTTTTAGTTATTCTTTTTTCCAATTTAAGATTAATCCTCTACCAGGAGTAAAAGGAACTTCGTTCTTTTCCAAATATTTTTCAATTTCTTTAATAGAATTGTCTAAATTTTGAATTTCATTAATGAGTTTTTCAAAATCTGAGGAAGCTATTTGGTATAACTTTTCATTAGTCTTTGTCGGGTTAGATCTGCTTCTCCACATATTCCAAATAATTATACCAACTTTAGAAGAAATAGATTCTTTTTGTTCAATATCTCTACTACTTAAAGAAGGATCTCCATAGAGCAATACATTAATACCGTCTAAAGTATCTTCTAAGCTAGAGATAGTTTCTAGTAACGTTAAATCTAAGTTTGGATAGGATTTAATTGCGGCCTTAATAAACTTCAACCTTTTCTTATCTTTATCTATTACTTCGCCAGAAGCATCAATAGCTTTTCTTAACCTATCTACTTTTACTTGAAATGCCAATAATCCTTCTTTATTTTCAGTAGGGGTAGATAAATCATTTAACCAAGCACATTCAAAAGGCGTCTTTTCAACCATTAAAGTAGATTTACCATTAACTACTTTATGCATAGAAATAAAATATTTTCCAGGAAGAGCCAGTGGGCCATTTCTAGCTTCAGAATATCTACCCGGCTGAGAAGTTTTAAGCGAAATATTTGTTTGTGGTGTTAGACGAAAATTCCAAACCAATTCGTTAAGACCTAATTTTGGAGACTCTATCATCTTCCTAATTTCATTTCCGTCAGAATCGTATATGGTGAAAAGCAAATATGGTTTTTCTTCCTTATCTTCTAGCTTAAGTTGTTGCAAAGTTGGATATTCAATATCCTCTTTAGACTTAATTTTCTTCTTTTCTAATGCTTGTCTTATTTGCTTTTGAGTTTTTAAAGTATCGTTAAAAAAATATTTTATAACCGCACCTACAGGGGGATTTTTAGCAGTAAAATAGGATTCTCCTTGAGAGCCTTTGCCTCTATTTCCTAATGGTCTAGAATCTATGTACATGAGAGATTTCTTTATAGGGAAAATATGAGCTTTTGCATTCATCTTATTTTTTAATTGCCTTAAAGAAGAATAATTATCTAAAACATAAAAGCTTCTACCAAAAGTTGCTAAAACTAAATCGTTCTCCCGCTCTTGAATTTCTACATCTCTAACTGCGACTGTAGGCAAACCATTTTTTAATTGTTTCCATTCTTTTCCTGAGTTATAAGTAAAGAAAACTCCAAATTCTGTACCTACAAATAATAAATTTTCATCTTTATGATCTTCGGCAATATCATAAACAGAACCTCTCTTTGGAAGATTTGAAACAATAGATGTCCAAGTTTTCCCTCTATCGTTAGATACCATTACATATGGTGCAAAATCTCCTTTTTTATGGTTGTTAAAAACCGCATAAACTCTTTCAGCGTTATGCTTAGAAGCTACTAAAGAATTGACATAAGTATTTTCTGGAATTCCTTTAAAATTATCGTACTTATTCCAGGTTCCACCAGCATTATCACTAACATGAATTAATCCATCATCGGTTCCAACGAAAAGTAAATCTTCTTTCAAAACAGACTCGTCAAGAGCAACAATATTTCCATACATAGTAGTGGATTTGTTTTTCATAACAGCATCTGAGCTTTGGATTCTACCCATTACTTTTAATTGGTTTCTATCTATTCCTCTTGACATATCTGGGCTGATACATTTCCATTCATCTCCCATATTGTCGCTTCTAAAAAGTTGGTTTGCAGCAAAATATAACCTCTTATGATTGTGAGGGCTTATGATTAAAGGAGCATCCCAATTCCAACGAAGTGCTTTCATATTCTCATCCGCCATTGGCTTTATTCCAACTTTCTCACCAGATAAACGGTCGTATCTAACCAGCCAACCATACTGAGATTGAGCATAAACAATATTCGAGTTTTCAGGGTCTACAGCACTCTCAAAGCCATCTCCACCGTTAGTTATATACCAATCTGAATTCATTATACCGTGATTGGTAATTGTTCTTGAGGGACCTCCCAAACTATTGTTGTCTTGAGTTCCTCCATAAATATTATAAAATGGAAAGTCGTTATCTACAGCCACTTTATAAAACTGTGTAATTGGCAGATTGGGTTTATAGTGCCAGTTATTTGCATGGTCCCAAGTTTCATACAATCCACCGTCGCATCCTACTATCCAATGGTCTGTATCGTTTGGATTGATCCAAATACAATGATTGTCTACATGTTTGCTTTTTTCTCCAGTCTTCACCACTGTTTTACCGCCATCGGTTGTGTAGTGCAACCACGTATCCATGAAAAAAACTTTTTTAGGATCTTTTGGGTCACAGAAAACCTCTTGGTAATAGTTTCCACTAGTCACATATTTATTTACTTTTTTCCAGCTTTCTCCTCTGTCGTTAGAAAAATATAGGCCTTGCTGATTATTTTCAGCTTCTACCAAGGCATATAAAAAATCTGGATTAGAAGGTGAAATATCCATTCCAATCCTTCCTTTTATTGCAGAAGGCAATCCGCTTTTTAATTCTCTCCAATTCTTTCCACCATCGACTGATTTATAAATTTTAGAACCGGCTCCTCCTCCAACGTATGTAAATACATGTCTTCTTCGTTGATGTGCTGTTGCGTAAAGAATTTCTGAATTTCTAGGATCTACATGCACTTCGTTAATTCCTGTATGTTCGTCGGTTTTTAAAATTAAGTTCCAATCTTTTCCAGCGTTCTCTGAGCAGTACAAACCTCTTTGGCCCCCTTCTTTCCACAAAGGACCATATGCTGCAACAAATATTTTATTGGAGTTTTCTGGATCAACCTTTACCATACCAATGTGCTCAGATTCTTTAAGCCCCATATTTTTCCAACTTTTACCACCGTCTAAACTTTTATAAACTCCGTCTCCGTAAGCCACACTTCTTTGGTTGTTATTTTCTCCCGTCCCTACCCATATTGTATTAGGATTATTTGGATCTATAGAAACACAACCAATACTGTAGGAAGATTGATTGTCAAAAATAGGTTCAAAGGTATTTCCACTATTCATAGTCTTCCAAACACCACCAGAAGCAACTGCAACATAATAAGTTTTTGGATTTTCTGAATCCACAGCAATATCCGCTATTCTTCCAGCAGTTAAAGCTGGTCCAACAGATCTAAATTTCAATCCAGATAAGTTAACTTTTTCTAAATCAGATTTGGGTTCTTTCCCCTTTTTTTGAGAGAAGATCGAGATTGAAACACAAATAGTTAATAATAAAATAGATACTTTTTTCATTGGAATTATTTTTGGTTTTGCTAACTTATGTTTACAAAGTAAGTAATTATTTAAATACTAAGTTTAAAGAGAAAATCATTTACTTATATTTGCCGTCTGTAAATAGCAGAAATGATAAAAGTAAAATTACCAGACGGGACTATTAAAGAAGTTACTAAAGGAACCACTTCTTTAGATATTGCAAAATCTATAAGTGAAGGCTTGGCAAGAAAAGTTCTGGCTGCAGAAATAAATGGAGAAGTTTGGGATTTAAATAGGTCTTTAAATGAAGATGTAAATTTAAAATTATTAACCTTTCAAGATAAAGGTGGAAAATCTACGCTTTGGCATAGTAGTGCTCATATTTTAGCCGAAGCTCTTGAATAT